>JABGUO010000132.1 GCA_018646565.1 Opitutia bacterium
GATGAAGTATTCGGAAGTTGCGATGTTGGAGATTCCGTAAAGCTTCGAATTTCCCGTGGACCCAGTTTGGTTGAGGTCGGGAGCGGGGTTAAAAACGGTGAATGGTTGTTTAAGGATTTCTCCCCATGTTCCGTTATCATCCTTGTATCTGATATTGAGAATATGGGTACCGAGAGAAAGACTGGCGACGGAGAGGTTGGTATCGAGAATAGATTCAACCGAATGAGAAAAGTTTCCATCTGCCGGTGAAAGAGAGGTACCATTCCCTTCGCCCGGATCGGTGCCGATAAAATATTCGGATTGCGTGATCGATCCAAGATTTGCAAAGCAAAAATTAGTGATAAGAAATAAAGAAAATAAGAAAACTTTTCTTATTTCTTGATCGACAAGGGACGGAAAGGACAAGAGCAAGGACTCCGTACTATTTTAACTTAACAAGATGGGTGAAGGCTTTCTTGATTATTTTACAGTTGCCCCGGCAGATTTAATTGAGAGTTGTCCATTTGATGGAACAGTTTCCGGAGTGGCAGAAAAACTGATTGGAATTGCTTTGTTTGTAGTGCGGCCATTTGGAATGTATCGGCAACCACCATTGGGTCCTATATTGGCCCGAGATCCGTCATGATCCTGATAGATTCCATCGGGATGTCCTAAGTTTGCTCCACCATGTGTAGTATTAATTAAGAATTGACTGGCTGTAAAAGATACATTGGTGGATGGATTGTGTGCAGTCCCGCCCCCGCCTACCGCAATGCCGTTTCCGTTATTGGTCATGCCGTTGTAGGCAATAATTACATTATCAGACGGTGCCCAAATGTTTGCACTACCACCATCACTGGTTCCACTTTGTATGTAATTATTGGAGATCATGTTATTTATGATTTTGGTATCTGCAGTGTTCTTTACAAACACACCAATTCCGGAGAGAGTTTCGGTACCCGCGTTATGGGAGTCGTAATTGTTATAGATCCAATTATTAATGATGTGGGCTTTTGCACCTCCTGCCACGCGTATGCCAATGGCTTCCTCAGTAATATCGGCGTATTGATGAGTGGAGAACTGCGAAATGATGTTGTTGTGGATATTGGCCACGGAATGCGATGCATTTAAGTCAATCCCGATTCCGCCCAGGGATTGCCCGTAAAATTTATTACCCACCACCTCAATGGTTCCCTCCAGGTAGACATCCTTGAAATTAGAATAGCCAAGCCAATTTTTCGAAGCTCTTGAAGTTACTTTTTTAGATACAGTGCTTTGTAAAATGGCTAATCGAGAAGGATTTCCGGAATCATCTAATGTTTGAGGCATGGAAATTGTTTTGGCGAAAGTCGATTTTTTGATGAAACAATCTGAAATACCTTGTAGGGATAGATTTTCCTGAACTGTCATGTTTTGAAATACAACCCGCCCGGATCCATTGATGTCTATAGTTCCCGATACGGAAAACTCGACGAAATTGACTTGTCCTGATGTTGGAATGGCAGAGACTACGATATTTCCAAGAATACCAGTGTTTGCAGAATCCGTGCTCCGGATGGTGATTGATTTGGAAGTTATATTAAGATCATCGGTATATTGTCCGGGATAGGAAAGAACAATTACGTCTCCGTTGGATGCAGAATTGATTGCACTTTGGATGCTTTCACCTGCACCGACATTAATCACGGCACCCCAAGCGCTTACCTTAAACAACGAGAGAGTTAAAAAAAAAGTAATAAATTTCATCGTTTAATAATATGGATAAGATACTTTTATTGCAATCAAAGATACAACAATTTGAAGAGGCATTTTTTGTGCATTTAATGCAATTAAATGGGTTAATGTTAAATTTTATACACCATATTCAGTAACAATGTTTTTGGAAGAATAGTGGGCAGATTTACTGCCTTAGATGAAAACCAAAGAGATCTCCACGTGCGTTGCGCAGAAATAATGAACCATTGGCGAGAACGGGCATTGTCCAACAGCGTCCGCCCATAACTTGCTCGCGGGAGATTTCCTCGAACTCGGAGGGATTGACTTTGGCGATGACTAATTCGCCCTTTTGACCAAGTACGATCATTCGATCGTCAGCGATGAGAAGCGAGCCAATCATTAAACCGCGATCCGTGGTGCGCCATTGTTCCTCTCCAGTAAGGAATTTCATACAAACGAAGTCTTTCTTACCCGCCATGTGAACATTTCCATCAAATCCGTAAAGAAAGCCGTCGACAAGAATGGCATGATTCATGTGAGTGGAAAGAACCTTGTTTTCATAGATTTTAATTAGGGAGTTATCCTTCCATTGAAAAAGAGCGCAACCACGTTGATAACCCGTCGAGATAAAGAGTTTATCGCCCTGTACAATCGGAGTGGATGCATTGGTCCGGTAACTGGTTTCCCACTTTACAAAGTCGAGGGTTTTTCCATTGGTGGGATCAAGTAGGACAAGACCGTCGGTTTTAAGAACCGCGATCATGGGCTTGCCGTTTGGTTTGAAAATAGTGGGGGTGCCGTAGGCGGGACGGTAGGTCTTACTTTTCCAAATTACTTTTCCGTTTTTTTTATTGAGGGAATAGGTAGCCCCCGCTTCGATAATGAGTTGATCACCTAAGATATAGGGAGATGCAGCAAAGCCCCATTCGGGGGGGCGCTTCATGCCTGCTTCTTCCTTCATGTCTTTATTCCAAATTACTTTTCCGTCCTTCCCTTGGAACGCGTGGAGCAGACCGTGCTTGCTGATTGTATAAACGATTGAACCGTCCACGGTGGGAGTGGAGCAGGGACCACCCTCGTGGAGATAGTCGACAAGGGGGGCAGGGTAGGATTGCTTCCAGATTGATTTTCCAGTTTGGGCGTTGAGGCAGTAAACGGTTTCCTGCCCTGCGGATTTCTTGCCGTCATGCCCCATGGTATAGAGTTTGTCATTGGCAACAGAAACCGCTGAGAAACCGACCCCGACCTTGGCTTTCCATCTGGGGTCATTAATTTCGTGCTTCCAATCTGTTTCCAGGGATATTCCATCTCCGTTTGGCCCTAGCCAGTGTGGCCAATCGGCTGCAACAAGAGGGAGGGACCAGATAAATGGGATGAGGAGTAGGTAAGTTCTCATTATTGCAGGGAGGTAGGAATAAGTATGATAATTTCTTTCTTTGGTTCCGATGATGTACTTTGAATTGGTGTATTCTGAGATTTTTGCACTGGTTGAGGCTATTCTGTTTCAGGTGGTTCGC
>JABGUO010000133.1 GCA_018646565.1 Opitutia bacterium
CTCCGCATTTTTTGCCAAAAACCCATTAGTCGACCTTTTAGATGGAGTTTTCCAAAAAGAAAGCCTTAAAAGCTTCCAGAAAAAATCATGGTCAAACCTTTATGCACTCAACGAATGGCGCGTACAACTTAACAAACCGGATGCCCCATCCTACCATCTTAAAGTTTGGCAAACTGAGCTTCAGTGCCCAGGTGGTGGAAAGTATACTTGGAATCAAAAATTTCAGACTTATGAATCCAGCATCTTCGGTCATCCGGGCAAACCCCGCATGCCCCGAAATGGAATCGGGTTACTCAGCCCATTTGGTAAGGTCGACTTCGGGCTGACTTTTGAAAATGATGGTTTGCGTGCACAGGCATCAATCGAGGAAAAAAGTGATACTGAAAATTGAGCACTCTGAAGCAACTGAAGATTTTAATTAAATAATATCCAACTCGGCCAACCACTGTCCGAGCATTTGAACGGGAAGGCCAATCACATTGGAATGTGATCCCTCAAATGACTCTATGATTAAATCGGGGCGGGTTTGAATGGCATAACCTCCCGCCTTGTCGAGGGGATTGACTTCTTTAAAATATTCTTCAATCGTTGAATCATTAATTTCTTTAAAAGTGACCTGACTGGTTTCCACCCGAGTCTCTTCGTAATCGAGGGTTCTATTGACCAGGCACAAACCAGTACTCACATGATGAGTTTGACCGCTAAGAAATTGGAGCATATCCACTGCCTCACCGATTGATTTAGGTTTGCCCAAAATACGTTCTTCCAATGCAACCAAAGTATCCGCCCCTAAAACCCAGCTTTGCAAATTGGATTGAGCCACTGAAGATCCCTTTAACCGAGCATTTTCCATAACCAAAGCAAGGGTTCCTTTGGGATGAGAGTATATTTCCTCCGCATCTGAAACCTCGACTGAAAAATCAGATATGATTTGACCCAATAATTCCCTACGCCGTGGAGAACCGGAGCCAAGGATAAAGGGAAAAGAGCCATTCTTGTTCGCTTTTTCGACAAAATTTTGCATAATGATTTTCTTTATGACATCTTTTCAAAACATGGCAACAGGATGAGAATTGGGATTGCACAATTGAACCCAACCGTCGGGGATGTGACGGGCAACCTGGCCCTTGCGATTGATGCCTATGAACAGCTTATTGGACAAGGAGTTGACCTTGTTGTTTACCCAGAACTATTCCTTTGCGGTTATCCTCCACGCGACCTGCTCCTCAAAGAGAAATTTGGTGACGACCTAAGGGATGCCCTAGAAGTCTTTGCAGCGACGACCGGTCCTGTCCCTGCCGTCATTGGTTTCCCTGAAAAAAACACGCATTCCAAAAAACATTTTTTTAACAACGCCGCAGCATGGTGTGAAGAAGGCATGGTGAAGAAAACTTTTCATAAGCGCCTGCTCCCCACCTATGATGTTTTTGACGAGACCCGTTATTTTAAGCCTGGGGAAAAAGACTTTTTCATTCAATATAAAGATAAAAATATTGCGGTTACTATTTGCGAAGACATTTGGAATATTCGGCAAGGTGAATACGACTCAGATCCTATCGATGAAATTGCCAAGCAAAAACCTGATTTATTACTCAATTTATCAGCGAGTCCCTGGCACTTCAATAAGGACAGGCACCGCACCGAATTATTGAGTCAAATTGCGCAAAAATGCAAATGCCCAATTGTCTATTTAAATGCAGTCGGTGGAAATGATGAACTCGTTTTTGACGGAATGTCCATGTCTGTTAATCGAAAGGGATACCCCATTTCTATATCCGACTCATTCAAGGAAAAAATAGAAGTCCATGACCTGAACGAAGTAAATGAATTCAACCATTCAGAAGACATCTCAATGGAAAGCCTACAACAGGCACTGGTCTTGGGCGTGAGGGACTATGCACATAAAAGCGGATTCACAAAAGGCCTAATTGGTTTGAGCGGCGGAATCGATTCCGCGGTAACTGCTGCCATTGCCGTCGAAGCTTTAGGTCAAGAAAATGTTATCGGTATAAGCCTGCCTTCCTCGATCTCCAGTCAGCATAGTAAAGTGGATGCCGAGGAGCTTGCCAACAATCTGGGCATTGAATTTCATACTCTTCCCATTCAAAGCATAGTTGATTCTGCAACCCGCGAACTTCAACCCATTTTTCAAGATCGTCCGATCGATGTAACCGAAGAAAACCTCCAGGCTCGATCTCGTGGTCTGCTCCTCATGGCAGTTTCCAATAAACTGGGAGCACTCCTTCTAACCACTGGTAATAAAAGTGAACTCGCAGTTGGATATTGTACGCTGTATGGGGATATGTGTGGGGGACTGGCAGTTATTTCTGATGTTCCTAAAACTCAGGTTTTCAAACTGGCAAGGTATTTGAATCGTGATCATGTGATAATTCCCAAAAATACAATTGAAAAACCTCCGTCTGCGGAGTTACGCCCCGATCAAAAAGACAGTGATTCTCTCCCCGATTATGAAATTTTAGATGCCATCCTACAGGCTTATGTCGAGGAAGGAAAATCAATCGCTACTCTAATTAATGCAGGATTTAAAGAGGAAGTCGTTCGAAAAATCACCCGTTTAGTCGACCTTAACGAATACAAAAGAAATCAGGCTGCCCCGGGAATCAAAACCACTCCTCTCGCCTTTGGAGTGGGAAGAAGGATTCCTATTGTTCAAAAATACGCTAATTAAAAAATTAATATGAATCAATCTCACGAACTCTTTGAACGTGCAAAAAAAATTATTCCCGGTGGAGTGAACTCTCCGGTCCGTGCATTTCGCTCAGTCGGAGGAACTCCCTTTTTCACGAAAAAAGCGAGTGGAAGTTACCTTACCACTGTAGACGACAAGAAATTACTCGACTATGTCTGCACATGGGGACCGGCAATCCATGGGCATGATCATCCTGTCATCCGGGAGGCCATCAGTAAGGCATTACAAAATGGAACCAGTTTTGGTACCCCTGGCCCCGACGAGGTCGAAATGGCTGAACTTTTAGTCGACATCGTACCCTCTGTTGAAAAAGTAAGAATGTGCAACAGTGGAACCGAAGCCACCATGTCCAGCATTCGACTCGCCCGTGGATTTACAGGAAAGTCCAAAATCATTAAATTTGCCGGATGTTATCACGGACATGTGGACAGCCTGCTTGTCAAAGCAGGTTCCGGTGCTCTCACCTTTGGTAATCCGGATAGTGCGGGCATTCCCGAAAGCTTTGCCAAGGAAACAATTGTACTTCCTTACAACGATATCCAGGCAGTAGAAAATGCATTCGCTCAAACCGAAGAAGGCATTGCTGCGATTATCGTCGAGCCATACCCCGCAAACTGCGGATTCATTCTGCCAAAAGATGGATATCTCGAAGCATTAAGGAGGATTTGTAGCCAAAATAATGCCGTGTTGATCTTCGATGAAGTAATGACTGGATTTCGTCTTGGATTGGGAGGGGTACAGGAACGAACAGGGGTCACTCCCGACCTTTCTGCAATGGGGAAAATCATTGGCGGGGGTCTACCCGTGGGTGCATTTGGTGGAAAGACTGAAATAATGAATTTCCTCGCTCCACTCGGCCCGGTATATCAAGCGGGCACCCTCAGTGGAAATCCACTGGCGATGGCGGCCGGGATCGCATCTCTAAAGTTACTGCGCGAGACAATGCCCTATGAAAGGCTTGAAAAATTGGGAAATCAACTCGCCGAGGGAGTCAAAGATCTGGCAAATCAATTTTCCATCCCCCTTCAAGTTCCTCAAGTAGGGTCGATGTATTGTCTATTTTTTAGCGAAACCCCGGTTCAAAACTTTGAAGACGCCCTCTCTTCGAATGCCGAAACTTTCAAAAAGCTTTTCCAACATTGCCTGAATAATGGAGTATACCTTCCCCCCTCTGCTTACGAAACTTGCTTTATCAGTGCAGCTCATCAGGAGGATGATATCGCCCATACAATAGATTGCATAAAAAATGCATTTCGCTCATTTTGACCCACTTTCAATTGACATAATAATTCGAATTAAAGAAAAGAAATAATGCACTTCCCTCTTATTAAGTTCAGCTTTTTCATAAGCCTCTCTGTATTTTCATTAACGCTGACTGGAAAAGAAAACCGGATACCATTTTACGAAGATTATTTAAAAAGCTCCGACCTCTCTGGCTTTTTAGAGGTGGCAAAAAAGTTTCTTGAAGAAAACCCCGAATCAATCGAAGCTCCCCGGGTAAGTCATGATTACCTACTTGTAGCTAAAGCAAACCGTGACCTTGAGGGAATCAATTTTGCCACATCCCTTCTATTATTTAAATATGGAAACAGCATCCCAGCACTTCACTTCATCACCTCTTTTGAAAAAGATTCTAAAACCCTGACCAAGTTACTGATTGGAAAAGCGAACTTTGGAAACCTGGAAAGTAAAGAATTCGCAATTTCATACTGTCGAGCGTTGATCTTAATTGCCCGAACCCGTGGACCAGAATTCCTTGCTAATTCCTCCCTGCGACTCCGGGCGTTCTTGCTAGCCCAAAAAGCAGGGGTGGACGAAATTGAAACAAGTGCAGCCAAGGCACTTCAAATAGAAGCAGAAAAAAATAATGGATTTTCTAAAGTCGCGAAAATCGTTACTTCAGACAAGAATCTTACGGACAAGCTTTCCGCACTGAGCCAGTACTCAGGAATGGACGCAGAATTTACTACTGCTTACTATCTCGCTCAATTATCTAAGAAAGAAAGAACATCGGATGCGATTATTACCATCCAACTCAAACAGGCACTCTTTGGTACTCCTCCCAGTATTGAAAAGGCACTCCAGTCAATTGCATCACTACCCACTAAAATTGGCAAGCAAGCCGATGTGCAGACCTTTTTGGGAATGGCCCATCACTTAGACGGTAAATCCGAACTTGCCATCAAGACCCTTTCCAAAATTTCCACCTCCTCGTCCAACCAAATTATGGCCCAATGGGGAGAGACTGCCCAGTCATTTGCAAATGGAATTCAATTTAGTGAGAACCGAAAGAAATTACTCCTCGAGGCACTGGGAAAAGCGTTCGATCAACTGAGTACCGACCAGGACTCTTTATTTGCTACACTCAACTGGAATAGTGAATCAAATAAAGACAGTATCAATTACACCGCACACATTGGAATTTCAAAAGAAAAGGAGAGATTGGAAATTAATGTAATGCGTGGAAATAAGACCATTTTTGCCTACCGAACAGATGAGAAAAATTCATCCCTTTTTTCCTCCGACCTTAATCAATCGATCCATTTTAATTCGCAAGGTGTTTTTCCAATCCCTCAATTTGATATTAAAAGAGATGTGGAAACGGGTGGATTCTCCTATAACTTCAATCTGAATTTTTCTGCCACACAGGATAAGCTACTGGAAGAAGGTACCCGCCTCATTGAAAATCCATACCTCAGTACATCGAAGGGTCGTAATGTTTTCCTCACCTACCTATTGAGTGAAAAGCCAATGTGGATGTCCCCGGCAAAAAGTGTAACTGGAGGAACGAGTTTTCCACTCTTCCTGCTCGACGCAGAAAGCCCCAATCCAACCTCTATTACGATCACTACCGACCTGAGTAATAACTTAAAAGAGATCCAAATTGGCCGATTTTCCCTATCTAATATTTCTCTGGGAGACACAGATAGTTTTGACAATATCCCCGCTTGGCCGGAAGCAACCCCAATGGATATGGAAAAATTTGACTTCTCCCTTTTCATGAAAATCCTGCAAGAGTTTTCAAAAGCAAGTCAATAGAATCCAATGCTTAATTTTTGATCTCATCTACTAATTTTAAAGATGAGATTTTTCAGTCTTCTTCGACCTTCCATTTTTCTTTTCGCTACGACGATTGGGATTTGTGGAGTTACTAATGTTGAACTCTTTCATCAATGGGACCGCAATCAAGATAATCTGCTTATTCAATCTGAACTTCCCCCAAGCATACAAAAAAACTTTAATCGGGTTGATGTAAATCAAGACAAGACAATTTCCCTGAAGGAACACCTCCAATTTCTTTCAAAAAAAACAAAGGATACAAAGAGTAAGAACGATTCAGAAAGTATAAACAGCACCATTCTTCTTGATCTTCCCTATGCTTCTTCCAAGAACCCCAGACAAAAACTCGATCTCATTTTACCTAAAAACCGGGATACAAAAAATCCACCCCCCCTCGTCGTTTGGATACATGGAGGAGGTTGGAAAAGCGGAAATAAAAAAACAGGGCATTCTCCAAATCGAATCCCTGCACTCGCCAAAACGGGGAGGTACGCCGGAGCAACGATTGGCTATCGATTGAGCGGAGAGTCCATCTGGCCCGCCCAGATTCATGACTGTAAGGCCGCCATTCGTTGGTTACGGGCAAATGCGGGTAAGTTTGGCTATGACCCAGCTCGAATCGCTCTATGGGGCTCCTCCGCGGGCGGGCATCTAGTCTCCATTCTTGGAACGACAGGAAATAATAAAGAACTCGAAGGCACCTTGGGCAATCACCTCGACCAATCCAGTCATGTCCAGGCAGTGGTGAACTATTACGGCCCCAGCGCTCTCCTGCAAATGAACGACCATCCAAGCAAAATAAACCACAACGCCCCAGGTTCTCCCGAGAGTCAATTAATTGGCGCTCCTATTCAACAATCAAGAAAGAAAGCCAGGCAGGCTTCGCCACTCCACCACGTGAGTGCAGACGACGCCCCTATTATCCATTTCCA
>JABGUO010000134.1 GCA_018646565.1 Opitutia bacterium
ACAAATCCTTCAAATTCAGACCATTTTTGCTCCAGCCAATTCCCACTATTTTGTGACATAAAAAATAACCTTGTATAGATATTAGAAGTTCTGACAACTGGATTTCCTTTCCGAGAAACCCTTCATCGATTGACTTTAAGGCTGAAAAGGATTTGATAAGAGGTTCTAAAATTCCTTCCTTTTATGCAGGTCACTTTATTAAAATCAAAAATTCACCGTGCCAAAGTCACTTCGGTTTCTCCAAATTATTCCGGAAGCCTTTCGATTGACCGTTCCTTAATGGAGGCAGCGGGCTTTCTTAATCACGAAAAAATCTTAGTGGGTAATATTACCAACGGAGAACGGTTTGAAACCTATTGTATCCCTGCTCCAGCCGGTTCTGGGGAAATTGCCTTGAATGGAGCTGCGGCCCATAAGGGCAAACCTGGTGACCTCCTCGTCATTATTACTTTTATTCAATTGGACCCAGAAGAAGCATCAGCGTGGGAACCTCGCCTTGTCATTATTGAAGATAAAAATACAAAGTTTAAAAATATAACAAGCCAAATTGAAGATTAAAATGATTGATTATAAATTACATATTCCCGGCCCTGTTAATGTTTCTGATGAAACTTATCAGGCAATGTCTACTCCTGTAATGGGCCATAGAAGTACTGACTTTGTTGAACTATATCAAGCATGCCAACCTAATTTACAAAAACTTTTTCAAACCAGCGACCCCGTATTTCTTTCCACTTCAAGTGCATGGGGGGTAATGGAAGGTGCCATACGGAACCTATGCCAGAAGAAAGTTCTATGTTGTATGTGTGGTGCTTTTTCAGATAAATGGCTCGATGTGGCCAGGCGAGCAGGAAAAGACGCGGACCCGCTACAAGTTGAATGGGGTCAAAATATCGATCCGGACGAACTTAAATCCAAGCTTTCAAGCGGTGAATACGATGTCGTTACTTTAGTCCACAACGAAACATCCTGTGGAATGATGAACCCACTTGAGGACATCATGAAAGTGCTACGAGAGTTTCCCGAAGTCATCTCAGTAATTGATACGGTTAGTTCATTTTCTGTCGTACCGATCCCCAAAGACGATTGGGGGATCGATGTGATTCTTACCGGTTCGCAAAAAGCCTTAGCCATGCCGCCCGGTCTTGCTCTATTTTCTGTTTCAGAAAGAGCTTTCGAACGAGCTCAGAAAACTGAGGGACGAGGGTATTATTTTGATTTCCTTGAATTTCGCTCCAATCACGCAAAAGGCATGACCCCAAGCACGCCAGTAATTCCGCTGATCCATGCACTCCGTTATACCCTCGACAAAATTTTTACTGAAGGAGTTGAAAATCGACAAAAAAGGCACGCAGAACTAAACCAAATGGTTCACCAGTGGGTTGCAAAGAAAGGGTTTGAATTACTACCCAAACCTGAGTTTGCTTCCAAATCTCTTACCTGTGTTCGAAACAACCTTGAAATTGATATGGCTGGATTTGTAACAACATTGCGTGACAAAAAGAAAATTTCGATTGATGGGGGCTATGGTAAAATCAAAGGTAAAACATTTCGTATTTCTAACATGGGCGATGAGACAGTGGACTCCATTAACCTCCTGCTTACCAATATGGACGAGGTTTTAACCGATTTCATGCCATCCTAATCGATACACTCCAACTTTTATTAAGTGAAAAAATTAGTCATTGCCGAGAAGCCCAGCGTTGCAAAAGATTTGGCCCGTGTCCTTGGTCGTGTTCCCAAGAAGGAGGATTACTACGAAAATGAGGAATGGGTTATTGATTGTGCGGTTGGACACCTAGTCGAGCTCTTTATGCCCGATGACTTTGACAAGAAGTTGAAAGCATGGAAATTGACAAACCTGCCTATCATTCCTCCCGAATTTCAACTTAAACCAATCGCAAATACCAAAAAAAAGTTTCAACAGCTCAAAAAACAGCTCAAAAGAAAAGATGTTGGTGAAGTGATCAATGCATGTGATGCCGGAAGAGAAGGTGAACTGATTTTCACATACATTTACGAATTGGCAAAAGCCAAGAAACCGATCAAGCGACTCTGGATGCTATCAATGACCGACCAGGCGATTAAGGATGCATTTGCCAGCATGCGAGAAGGCGAGGAATTACAACCCCTTCAAGACGCAGCACGGTGCCGTTCTGAATCTGATTGGTTAATAGGAATAAACGGAACTCGGGCAGTGACACTCAAAAGGTCCAGAAGTATGAGCCGACAAGTCTCCACTGTAGGTCGAGTTCAAACCCCTACCCTTTCTCTCGTCATTAAAAGAGAAAAAGAAATTAATTCTTTTGTACCGCGAGACTTTTTTAGAATTACTTCCACTTTTGAATTATCTGAAGGCACCTACAAGGGTGTGTTCCAAAGAAAAGGTTTTAAAAAAGCAGAAAATGATAAACACGATCGTGTCGATCGTTTATGGGACAAGGAGGAAGCCGATGCAATTTTCACTGCGATACAAGAAGCTACGACGGCAGATATTTCTGAAACAAAGAAACGCTCCCCACAAAGTCCCGGCAGACTCTATGACCTTACCACACTGCAAAGAGAAGCGAACCGATTACATTCGTACCCCGCAAGTAGGACTCTGCAAATAGCCCAGTCTCTCTATGAGAGGCACAAATTAATTACTTACCCAAGAACTGACTCAAAAGCACTGCCCGAAGATTACGGTCCCATGTGCAGAGATTTACTGGGTTCTATTCAGGGAGAGTTTGGTCCTCATGCTCAAAAAGCACTTCAATCCAACTGGGTGGATGAAAAGAATAAAAAGATTTTTAATAATAAACAAATAAGTGACCACTTTGCAATTATTCCTACTACTGGTTCCCCTAGTAATTTGGATGCAAATGAAAGGAAGATTTACAACCTCATTACCAAGCGTTTCATTTCTGTTTTTTATCCCCCAGCCCAGTGGGATGTCACCACGCGTACAAGTTCCATCAAGGAATATAACTTTAAAACCGAGGGTCGAGTATTAGTCGACCCCTCCTGGCTCGCTATTTACGGAAAAGACAACCAACCTGAAGATACACTTCCTGCTTTAACCCCGGAAGATAATAATCAGGCAAATCTTGTAAAATCGGACTTGGAAAACGAACAAACCAAACCACCCGCCCGATACACAGAAGCCACTCTACTCTCTGCGATGGAAGGTGCGGGAAAGTTAATTGACGATGAAGACCTAGCCGAAGCCCTCAAGGAAAAAGGTCTGGGAACACCCGCAACTCGGGCATCCACTATCGATCATTTAATCAAAGAGAAATACATGCGCCGGGAAGGTACACAAATGCACCCCAATCTAAAAGGAGAAGATTTGTTTCATTTCCTCGATGCCGCTGGTACTGATATTCTGACTAGCCCTACTATGACTGGAGAGTGGGAACATAAGCTACGATTGATTGAAGAAGGTACCATGACTCGTGACCAATTCATGAAAGAAATTGGCAGTTTGACCGAAGAATTTGTAACCAAGACTACTGGCTTCACAGAAACAGCCGAGAATTTAAAGGAAACCACACTTCGCTCACCTGTTACTGATGAGCCACTTTTCGAAGGTCTTGGATTTTATCAGAATATTGAAGGAGATTTTCGTATTCCCAAAAGCATCGCAGGACGCCGACTTCCCATTGATGAAGTCGATATCCTTCTGCGCGACAAGAAAATTGGACCACTTGATAATTTCATGTCCAAAAAAGGACAGCCTTTTTCTGCAATCCTCCAACTCGACGAGGAATATAAAGTAAATTTTGTCTTTCAAAATAATGAGGAGCAAGAAGCAGAAGAAAGGGAAAGTATAAAGGACGCTCCAGTAGTCGCTCAATGCCCCGTCTGCCAGAAAGAAGTGAAACAAACTGAAACCGCGTACATATGTACAAGTCATAAAAAAGTTTCAGAAGAGGGTTCCTGCTCCTTTCGAATAACCCGCAAGCTTCTGGATAAAGAAATTCCGCTTGAAGAATTTTTAAAACTCGTAAATGACAAAAAGACTGGATTGATCAAGGGTTTTGTATCTCGCAGAACAAAGAGGCCATTTGACGCAAATCTTATCCTCAAAGATAATGGGGGTATTGGATTCGAATTTCCCCCTCGCAAAAAGAAATCGGCTTAATTGTAATGCTCCCCCTGTATCAATACCAAGTAATAAACGACCAAGAAATAGAGGAATTTTTTGAGGTGGAGCAGAAAATTAATGAGGCACCCTTAACCAATCATCCACTTACCAAAGAACCTGTTAAACGGACATTAACTGCCGCTTCTCTATCCC
>JABGUO010000135.1 GCA_018646565.1 Opitutia bacterium
AATTTAAATGCATTCGATCTATTGCGTGCGACATTTCCTGCTGGCACCGTAAGCGGTGCACCCAAGGTAAGAGCAATGCAAATTATTGCGGAGTTTGAAAAAATCCAAAGAAATATTTATGCTGGGGCGCTTGGTTATTTTGGATACGAGGGTAATCATGATTCATGTATTGCCATCCGAACCGCTATTATTTCAAAAAATACACTCCACCTACAAGCTGGAGCAGGTATTGTCTCAGATTCAATACCTGAAAACGAATACCAGGAAACTCTTAACAAAGCGAAAGGCATGTTAAAAGCACTTGCACTTGCAGAAAAAATTTCATCTTAATTCTGTCATTAAAATCTTACTATATGCAAAACCCAGAACAAGAATCCCTTAATATTTACTTACAACAAATTTCAGTAATTCCTCTGATTACTGTTCAGGAAGAAATTGAGTTAGCCGGACTGATCCAAAAGGGAGATGTAAAAGCGCGGGAAAAAATGATTACCGCCAATCTTCGACTTGTTGTAAAGATTGCTCAACAATATGCAAATATTGGTCTATCCCTTTTGGATTTGATAAACGAAGGAAATATCGGATTAATGAAGGCCGTTGAAAGGTTCGATCCTTCGAAAGGGGGAAAACTAAGCACTTATGGATCTTGGTGGATTAAACAATCGATAAAAAGAGCTTTGGCCAACCAAAGTAAGACCATTCGCTTGCCCGTTCACATGGTCGATCGAGTGATGCAAATGAGAAGAACTTCGGCAGAATTATCGGAACGATTAGGACGAGATCCAACTGATGAGGAACTGGCTTCAGAAATGAATTTACCAATCTCTCGGGTTGCACACCTTAAATCGGTAAGTAAAAAGCCAGCCTCCCTCGACTCTCCCTTGGGAGAAGATGAGAACTCAACTCTAGGTGAAGTCGTCGCGGATGATAATGCGATCAATCCGTTTGAACAACTTCAGAGCAAAAGTTTAATTGGTGATGTAAATATCGTGCTCGCGATGCTTGATCCACGAGAAGCCGACATTATTCGCCTGAGATTTGGCTTGGAGGGAAGAGATCCTTTGACTCTCGAACAGGTAGGAGCAAAAATCGGCGTAACTCGAGAAAGAGTACGACAACTTCAGGAGCAAGCCCTCCGGCAACTGCGCAAGGAAATGGCAACATTTGAAAAACAAAGAACCGCAGAAGAGATTAAGGAAGAAAATCGTATTGAAGAAAGAGGCAGAATTCTCAAAGGAATTCTCCAACAGGCAAATATTATCTAAGAAGTTGCCCTGCAACATTCTTGATGTAGCAAGTTAAACATAGCTAGTTAGTGCCTAGAAGCACTACACGGAGACTAGTTGAAAGCTGCTACTATTGTACTAGTAATGAATACCAAGAGCCAATTCGAAGGTCTCGACAATGGGAACCTTATACCTTGATGAAGATTATCGAAAATGCTGCCGAAGCAACGATCTTCGAAACTTAGTTTTCTTCCGTAGAAGTCGCTTCGTCTAGTAAGTCACCCAATGATGTAGTTAGGTCTTCCCCTACCTCATCATAAGCAGCAACCTCCTTGGCCAAAGCGTCTTCGTCATAGTTTGCAGCTTTTATACTAAGACCGATTCTACGTTCATCCTTGTCGATTTTAATGACTCGGGCTGAAACCTCGTCTCCCTCATTTAGGTAGTCTTTAATCTTTTCAATACGATCTTCAGAAACTTGGCTAATATGAACAAGTCCATCAATATCATGGTCTAATTGGATAAAGGCACCGTAACCAGCAACACGAGAAACTTTTCCTTTGATCACATCGCCCATACGATAGAGACGATCGATATCTTCCCAAGGATCTTGTGTGAGTTGCTTCATACCTAAAGAGATTCGTTGATTATCAACATCTACCTCTACTACGATCGCATCGACTTCATCACCCTTCTTCACCATTTCACTTGGATGATTAATTTTACGGGTCCAGCTCATGTCAGAAACATGTACCATACCGTCTATTCCTTCTTCCAATTCTACGAAAGCACCATACGAAGTGAGGTTTCTGACCTTGCCACGAACGCGAGCACCTGGAGGATAATTGTGCGTCGCCATATCCCATGGATTCACGTCCAACTGTCGTAAGCCTAGCGAGATTTTCTGGTCGTCTTTTTGTATTCCTAAAACGACTGCATCCACTTCATCACCGACATTTAAAACTTCACCAGG
>JABGUO010000136.1 GCA_018646565.1 Opitutia bacterium
ACGCTCTATCGAATGGGTCACCACGATGAAATCGTATTGGGAGATGCTCATTTCCCTGGTGAAAGTTGCAACGATACTATTATTCGGGCCGACGGATTAGGAATAAATGATCTTCTCGATGCAATTCTACCCCTCTTTGTATTAGATCATGTAATTGAAAAACCGGTTATGATGATGGCTCCTCTCCCCGAAGATAAAGCAAATCCAAAAATTGCGGCTGATTATCAATTGGTACATGACGGGTATGATTCTATTGTTAAAAAACATTACCCAGAAACTTCTCCCATTTCCTTAGTTGGCAAATACGACTTTTACGACCAGACCCGAAAAGCGTTTGCAGTAGTAATGACTGGAGATACCCGAATCTACGCTAATTTAATATTAGCGAAGGGCGTTACCACCTGGTAAATCAGATTATAGAAACCTACCCTCTCGATTTCCCGCCTGAAATATTCACCGTGGTGCCGTGGATATAAGAGGCTCGTTCGGAGGCAAGGAATACGACCAAGTCAGCAACTTCAGACAATTTACCACTTCTACCCAACGGGATTGAAGAAGTACTGCCATATTTTTCACGAAGTTCTTCCGCACTGATTCCTCGGGTATAAGCAAGAGACTCCTCATAGGCGGGACTTCGCATCGAAGTGGTTTCCATAATACCAGGACCCACTCCCACAACACGAACTCCCTGCCTGCCCAATTCTTTAGCCCAGGAACGGGTGGTGTTATGATTTGCAGCCTTTGTTGCCGCATAAACACTCTGCCCCTCGCTTCCCTCCATACCGGATTCTGAAGTCATATTGATCAATACCCCGCCCTTACCAGAAGCCAGCATTGCACGGGCTGCCGCTTGTGCGCAGAGGAATTGGCCCTTCACATTGACCGCAAATACTTGATCCCAAATTTCTTCAGTTAATTCTTCTTTTCCGGCCGGATCTACCAACAGTCTCGGCACATTAATGCCCGCATTATTGACCAGTACATCGACACCACCAAATTGATCAATCGCAGTTTGTACCATTCCTTCAACATCTTTTTTGGATGTGACATCACAACGAGTAAAAATAACCTCCCCTGGACCTGCCTCGTTGGCTTCCACCACGGCTTTGGCTCCAACCTCCTCGGCAAAATCTGCGATCACCACCTTGGCCCCTACCTCCACGAACCCTTTTGCCACTGAAAGTCCGATGCCAGCGGCACCCCCTGTAATAATTACCACTTTATCCGTAAGATCTGTCCAATTCATGCTATGTTATTGTTTTAAGTTTAATGGGTAAAAGGAATTGTATCCTTCATAAATTGCTTCCTCTACTTCACGAGACCACTGTTCTCCGTTCTCGGCAAGAATTCGAGCACCAGCCAGTAAAGCTTGTTCGACTAATCCATCTCTTTTTTGAGCCGCACTAATAAAAGAATGGGAGTTCACTTCGACATAGGGTAAATCTGGTAATTCAGTAAAGGCAAAAAAGGAACCAAAAGGTTGGGTAGCTTCAACCTGCTCCATCATTTCTGTTACATGATTTAAGCCACAAACACCCTTTACCATCCAGTCAAAACTAACCGGGTTATTTGCGTGCACTACCATGTCATCGGAATGGGGCTCTGAAGTATTAGTTAAATTCCACGGTACATTTGCTCCACAAATTTGATGGCGCGAAACATAATGAGCCTGCCTAGATAGAATAGGGATAATAGCATCTCCATCCACAAAATTGACTGCTGCTGAACGGGCCAGATTTAATTCTACCGCCTGGTATTCCCGCACCGCATCCTGTGCATGTCCGGCAATAAAAACATCAGTGAAGTTTGAAGTGGAAGGTGCTTCAGATTGTTCAATTCCATCCCAAGAATGATCCGGGATATAAACTGAGCAATCATTTGGTAATTGATTCAAGTATGCATCTAAGCGTGGCTTATCATTCCTAAAACCGAGTAATGCAACCACAGGTTCTTTCGCAAGTCCTGAATGACGAACTGGGTCATTCGGGCCAATATTGTGATGCATAGAAGTAATCTGTGCCTCCACTTCCTGTTCCAACGTATCCCATTTTTCTGCGCGACGGATCGGCATATTAATGACCAGCTTTGGATCTGCCGCACCGGCATAACTGTTTAGATTTCCACCCTCCTCAATAATTGCACAGGCTTGATCATAGCTTTCCTGAGATGCATAATTGGTCCAGATCACACTTGGTTTTCCAAACTCGGTTAATTTGGAAATAATTGCAGGATCCCTTCGATCGATTAGCTCGACCCGAGTACCCCGTTTTCTTAAATCAGAAATGAGTGCATACTCGTCCATCTCCTCCAGTTTTGCTGGGGAACCGGTAATGTAAACCACTTGCGGTAATTCACTGTCTGGTACACTCGCCACAATGGTAAGATTGATCATGGCCATCCGCGCCGTACCGGATAGGTACGCTAAGATCGAGCGGGGAGGAACTCCATATACAAATTCCCCCTTATCATTAAAAGTAAAGATGTGCTTGTTCGTTCCAAAATTACAGGCAAAAGGTTCAGCATGGGCAAGGGAGATCAGGCTGGTGTCATTTTCGGGTTTTACCTTATTGAAAAGACTGCCAAATCCCTGTGAACGGATAAAGGAAGGGGCGATTCCTGGTACCGCATTAAATCTTCTCAATCCACCCAGGTATTGGTATGAGTAGCCAAGTGCTGCAAGAACGCCCGAATCTTCGGGTTCAAAGCTTAATGGATTGATTGGTTGACTCGCGTGACCTGGAGTGATGACAACAATGTCTCCCGGACGAATTTCAGATTCTGCGGGTGCTTGAAGAACCAACTGCAATGTCTCATGACCTAAGGCCACTTTTTCTACCCCCGAGGGTACCCGTGCATGTGCATCGAACTGCCGGATCGCCTTGGCATCGGAGGCACATCGACAATTTCCAAAACTTGCCAAAACAAAATCATTTTCGGTGGTTACCGAGCGAGGGAGTTCATCCGAAAGAAGTTCGATTCGATCCGGGCCAGTAAGAAAAACACCGAGGTGTTTCTGACGGGATTCCGCGAGCAAGGTATTGGTTCGAAATTGCAATGAATTATTCATGGGGTCTGACTATTATCGTCTCCTGACGTATTGTAATAAAATCGAATTTTATTTTTCAAAGCACTGTACGCTCACATCCAAAATAGAAACCAGTTATATTCCTTCTCTGTTTCGATGGACAAGTTCCCCTGTGGTTGGATTACTTGTTAATTGATGTCCAGGCAGTGGCATAATACGTTCATGGATTGCATCGATCATCCATGAAGGTTGAGGAAAATAATCCTCTTCCACTTCCGCACAGGGTGTAATCCAATTACGAGAACCGACCACTACGGGGGGAGAGTCTAAATCATCAAATGCCAACTGGCTAATATTGGAAGCAATATCCTGCATTACAGAACCGCGGGCACAGGCATCCGAAGAGAGTAATACCTTCCCAGTCTTTCGAACGGATTCAATTAACGGATCATAATCCAAGGGGTTAATCGAGCGACAATCAAATACATCACAAGTAATTCCGTATTTTTCTTCAAGAATATCAGCTGCCTCTAATGCTCGGTACATCGTTGCACCCACAGTAATTAAGGTAATATCTTTTCCGGTTCTTCTCTTTGCCGGAAGGCCAAATGGGATTTCATAATATTCTTCAGGAACTTCTTTTTCAAATAATTCACCAATATCATAAAGTCGCTGGCTTTCAAAAAATATCACCGGATCACTACCTGCCAATGCGGTGTTAAGCATTCCCTTGGCATCATAGGGAGTACAGGGGAAAACGACTTGAAGGCCGGGAATATGATTCACGAGTGCACTCCAATCCTGTGAGTGTTGAGCACCATATTTGGAACCAACAGAGACGCGCAGGACGACAGGCATTTCTAAAATACATGCCGACATACTTTGCCACTTGGCCAACTGATTAAAAATCTCATCCCCAGCTCGGCCCATAAAGTCACAATACATCAATTCGACTAATGCACGTCCTCCCTCCAATGCGTATCCTACCGCACTACCAACAATAGCAGCTTCAGAAATAGGTGAGTTAAAAAGGCGATGGTAAGGAAGGGACTCGGTTAATCCTCGATAACAGGCAAAAGCTCCTCCCCAGTCACGATTTTCTTCTCCGTAAGCAACCAGAGTGGAATCTTTTTGAAAGCGATGAAATGCCGCTTCAAAAATGGCATCACGATATTGATAAACTTTATTTTTGGAGACTGGTTTACCATCAATAATACCAGCTCTTGATTTTTTGGCTAATGCCTGAACCCGGGGATTCTCAGATGCGGCCAAGATTAATTCAGGCTCTCGGGAGGGGTCGTAATTTTCAACTTTTCTCTTCGAGAACATCAAATTTCCAATTTTTTCAGAAGCCAGTCTTGGAGAAACCTCCAAATCGGAAGCCAGGCGGCATGCCTGGATCATTGCCTTGGTTGTATTTGCCTTGGTCTGTTCAATCGCTTCCTCGGTCAGCATACCGGCCTCAATCAACTCCTTGGAATAAGCATTTAATGGATCCACTGCCTGCCAAGCCTCGACCTCTTCTTTCAATCGGTAGGAAGAAGCGTCTGAGGGCGAATGTCCGGAATAACGGTAAGTTATTGTTTCTAATAAAACTGGACCATCCCCGTTCTCAATCAATGCTTTCTTACGCTTAATTGCGTCCACCACAGCTAATGGATTATATCCGTCCACACGCTCCGCATGCATTGATTGCGGGTTCACACCGGCACCAACCCGGGCAAGATAATCAAACGCCATAGTTTCACCAGCAGTCTGTCCCCCCATTCCGTAGAAATTATTCATGAAATTAAAAATGATCGGCAGTCCCCCCTTCATCCCTTCTTCCCAGAGTTCGTGAAACTGGCGCATCGATGCAAAGTTCATCGCTTCCCAAGTCGGACCGCACCCCATCGATGCATCCCCCACATTTGAAATTACAATTCCGTCTTTCCGGTTTACCTTTTTAAAGAGTGCGGCTCCCATGGCAATATCAGCGGAACCGCCCACAATTGCATTATTGGGCAGGATTCCAAAGGGAGGAAAAAAGGCATGCATTGAACCGCCTAAGCCTCGGTTAAATCCATTTTCACGACCAAAAATCTCGGCTAATGCACCGTAGAGTAAAAAATTGCGGGCCAAATCCTTCACGGAATCTGAACCTTGTTTCTCGACCACTCGGTAACAATCACCACCGAGGAAATTTTCCATAATTTCAATCAAAGAATCATCATCCAATTTTCGAATAGCGGACATTCCCTTGGCCAAGATCTCGCCATGCGAACGGTGAGAACCAAGAATATGATCGTCGATACCTAAAAGAAAAGCTTGTCCAACAGAGGATGCTTCCTGACCGATCGAGAGGTGGGCTGGTCCTTTATGATCATATTCAATTCCTTCATAGGAACCCTGCGTTTTAATAGTTTGAAGCATGTTTTCAAACACACGAATAAGAAGCATGTCTTCATACATACCAACTAAAGCTTCTGCCCCATAGGCTTCTTTCTCTTTGGCAATATCTTGCTTGTACTGATTGAGTGGAATTTCAGCAAACGGGATGGTTCCTGCTTTGCGTTCTTTTGCGGGTTCTATAATTTGTGACTTAGGCATGACGAAAAATGTTAAATTTTAATAAATGAGTTACCGAACGGCCATGAAGACGTCCTTCATAATTTCGGAAGTGGTGGGGTGAGGGAAAACAATTTCTGCAATTTCCTCTTCTCGTAATTCGGTTTCTAACATCGCAGTCGCACCAAATATCATCTCGGAACAGGCACCCCCTACCATGTGAACACCAATCAAACGATTGGTATCCGCATCCAGGACCACCTTGCACATTCCCTCTTCACCAGGATTTTCCGCAATATAACGGGCATTAATCGCCATCGGTATCTTTCCAGTCTTCACCTTGAATCCACGATCAATCGCCTCCTCTTTGGTTAATCCGACAACTGCCACCTCCGGGCTGGTATAAACAACCGCGGGCATAGTATCGTGGCGCATTTGATCCTTTTGGCCATTGATATTGTGAACCACAACCTCTGCCATCCGACTTGCCGCATGTGCAAGCCATGCTTGTCCAGTCACATCTCCGGCTGCCCAAAGGCCTGGCAAATTAGTTGCTCCGCGATTATCGACTTTAACTCCTCCTCTCGGATCAAAATCCAAACCAATTTCCTCTAATCCTAAACCGGATACATTAGGTCGGCGTCCAGTAGCAACGAGAACTAAATCAGCGTCCATATTTTTACTCTCCCCATCGAGAGTAAAGCGAACCGATTTCCCTTCAAAATTATCCACTTTTGCACCTAATTGGAAAGTTACTCCCTTCTTTTCTAATTCCTTACGAAGAATCGCCGCAATTTCAGAATCTAAATTCGGACAAATTTCTGGCATGGCTTCCAACACGGTCACAGGTACACCGACAGAGGCATAAACACAGGCAAATTCGCACCCAATTACACCCCCTCCCACAATCACAAGATTCTTCGGTAAAGTATCAATATTCAAAATTCCAGTCGAATCAACAATGTGATCCGCTTCAATTCCAGGAATAGGGGGAATCGTAGGGGAAGATCCTGTACAAAGGAGAATATTATCGGCCTCATGAGTCTCTCCATTCACAGTAAATGAAGAGCCTTTTGATAAAGTAGCCTCCCCTTCAATCACCTCCACCTTGTGCTTTTTCATTAACCCGGCAATCCCGTCTCTCATTCGATCCATGACCGAATTTTTATGGGCATGAGCTTTTCCGAAATCAAATGATAACGAACCCGCTTCGACCCCAAAGATCGAACCATGTTTGGCATGATGATAAGTTTTCGCAGCCTGCAGAAGGGTCTTCGAAGGAACACAACCCTCATTTAAACAGACGCCTCCAAGCTTTTTCTTTTCCACCATTACCACTTTTAAACCTGCAGACGCAGCTTTTTTCGCAGCCACATACCCGGCAGGTCCGGCACCAATTACAGCAAAGTCATATTTCACAATTATTCTTCTCCTTCAATTTTTTGTGGGTTTTCACCCGGATGATTTTCTAAATGATTAACCAAGGTTTGTATAAAGCGGGCAGCCGGTGCTCCGTCAATTGCCTGGTGGTCGATTGTTAAGCTCAAAGAGATTTGATCGACAAAGGAAACCTCTCCCTCCTCATTCTTCTTCGGCTTTAAACTAATTCCTCCCACTCCGAGGATTGCAATTTCTGGGACGTTCAAAACAGGAGTAAAATTTTCCACTCCAAGCATTCCAAGATTAGTCAGTGTAAATGTACCTCCAGACAGATCATCGGGTTGGATTGTTCCCTCCCGGCAGGCAATCGCTTTTTTCTTAATTTCGGAAGAAAGCATTTCCAATGACATCTTGGATGCCTCCTGAACAACCGGGACCATTAAACCACGGGGCGAATCCACTGCGATACCAAGATTTACTTCATGAAAAACGGCCAACCGGTCTCCCAAGAAATGAGCGTTCATTTCTGGATGATTCTGCAAGGCAGCTAAAATGGCTTGGGCAATTAAGTCGTTAATCGATACTTTCGACTCACCATCCGCCAAACGTTTCTTTCGATACTTCTGACAATTTGTCACATCAAAAGAAGAGTGTAGTGTTAATTGAGCAGTTCCGTTTAGGGACTGCATCATACGCTCGGCAATTAATTTCCGGATTCCCTTTACCGGTTCAACCTCGGCACCTTCAATCGCACCCGGTTGACGCATATCGGAAGCAAGTGCCATCCCGGCAATTCCCGAACCACGAACCGGTGCTTCGAGGCCCTGTTCTCTTGCCCGCACACGGGCTGTCGCCGATAACCTTGGCGATCCGGCAAGAAATGCATCCACATCCCGTTCGATTACGCGGCCTCCAGGTCCAGTACCAACTAAAGTCTCAGCGTCCACGCCCAGGTTCATTGCTTTCTTACGTGCCCGCGGACTCACTCCGGAAGAGGGGACATGTGAAGTCGTAGATAAACCAACTGGGGCAGAAGCGGGGGATTGATCGGCCGCTACGGTGGACTGAACGGCAGAAGGTTCGGGGGTTGAGCTAGTCGCAGGTAAAGCCGTTGCGGATGCATTCTCTGTTACTGGACGGAGGTCATCAATATTTTCTCCCTCTGCACCAATGGCAATTACATTGGCAAGAACCGGAACATCGTCATCCGCTTCCCAAAAAAGCTCCAGTACGGTTCCAGAAGCCGTGGACTCAAGGTCAAAGCTCGCTTTATCAGTCTCAATCACTGCCAGCACATCGCCTTCGGCTACGGTGTCACCTGGTTGGACTTTCCATTCGGTAAGGATACAGCTTTCAACTGATTGTCCTTGTCGGGGCATGATTACTGGATTTGCCATAATATTATTTTCTTGGTTATAAACTTACACGACGCAGACTTTGAGTCCACGCTTGGGTAAAGATTTGGTAAAAATAGGGGGTAGTTTTTGATCGCTCACTAAGATGTCTACTTTATCCCAGTCAGAAACGCGGGCGAATGATACTTTCTCTGCCTTACTCGAATCCGCTAATAGCACTACTTGGACTGCCTGCTCCGCGACCAGTCCCTTCACAAATGCCTCATTTGGATCGGTGGTGGTCAATCCGTTCTTTAAGCAGAATCCCATCGTCCCCATGAACGCACGGTCCACCCGGACCTGGCTCAGCACGGCAGAAGTCAAGGGTCCCACCATCGTTTGACTGATTTTTCGAAGTTCTCCACCAGTCAGGATGACCCGGGGTTCTGAATTGGCTAATTCCGCAGCCGCCCGTAAAGAATTGGTCACCACAGTTAAATCATTTCGGTTCTTCAATAAGCGGGCCAAGCACAGTGTGGTACTTCCCCCATCCAGGAAAAGCGATTCTTCCTGTCCAATTAATTGATACGCTTCCTCTGCAATCGCACGTTTTTGTTTGGAAAATTGATTCGTTTTATCATCAAAAACCGCCTCATCCAGTCGGTTTTCCGTACTCACCGCACCGCCATGGACACGCCGTAGCTTTCCCTCCTCCTCTAACACCTCTAAGTCTCGTCTTATTGTGGCAACAGAAACCTTTAATTCACGTCGTAGATCTTCCACACGGGCAACACCGCTTTCTCGTACGAGTAATCGGATGTGCTCTCTTCTTTGAGGGGCTAAGGTAGGACAGGCTTCACGAATCATAATGATCGAATAAGATTGTTTTTGATCGTTTTTGATAGAATTGCAACCCTAGAATAAACTTATCTGAATTTTACGAAGGAAAGAAGGGAAGGAGAAAATCAAAAATTCGTGATGATTAACTTCTGTAATTCATTCTTATCCTCGCATTGAACCTCTTTCCAAACCTGCTCCAATCCGGCCTCGGGAGAATCCCATTTATTTTCCTCACAGGCATAGCGAAGTGCAATACCTGCCCCCTTGGCTAATAAAAAAGGCTCCACTCCAGCCTTGCATGCTAATCTCATCGAACCCAGTAAACGATCATCCCAAGCGATTTTACGCACCGGGTCGCGGGTTACTCGATCCACAGGATCTCGAAGAAAAGGATTTACCATTCGGGTAAGGGCATCATCAACATGTTCCTGAAATCCAAGTTCTGTAAATAAAGGATCGTCCACAGAGGCATATTGATTACACAATCCAATTCCTGCTTCCTTTAAAAAAGCATTCCTTGCCCAATCCATGAGATCGGAACGTTTTCCAGCGTCATGCATAAAATCAATTCCTTCTTCCTTTGCCAAATAACCTAACAGAGCATGAATCGCATTATGTCCGAGAAATTTGGTGATGGCAAAAGGATCCAATTCGGACTTGGTAACAAATTGAGTGAATCCTCGTTGAAAATCATTTGGAACTTTTTCCTCAATTAAAATTTGGTTAAATTCTTCAACTAAAAAAGCTCGGTTCAACCCGTCCACAATCGGCCTTAGTCCTTCCGCCTGAATTCGTTCATGATCCGTGACCACCGAGCACATCTTGGCAATTACCGTTTCCGAAAAAACGAACCGGTTTTCTTGAAAATCGGGAAGATATGAAGAACATGCATCCTGTAACCGGGAAGCGGCCCGGGAATCATTCTCCGCCGCATAAATAACACAGGAGGGAAGTTTGGATGAATCGATTTTCCTTCTCAATCCCTCACTGATTAATTTTGCCACTGAAGCCTCCTCACCGACATCGTATAGTTTAAAACTCGGTAACGCGGTACATAATTCCTGGGCTTCCGCAATTGCATCAATTAATTGCTCACGATCTTCCGCTACCAAAGGGTTGTAAATTTCAATCCCCTCCACCTGGATATTCCTTAAGCGGGTGGATCCGGCAATATTGGAAAAGTAAGTGCCCCCACTCCGTCTCACATGATTTACTAATTCCGCATCAATTTCCGAGACTACTAGCCTTGAAAAAGACTGGGAAAATGCTTCTGCTAAAAATAGCCCCCCCTGGATCGCCCCAAAGCCAAAGCCGACAAAAGTGGACATTCGTTAGGCTGACATAACCTGGCGGGCAAGTTCAGTTACTTCTCCCGCACTCATCTCAGAATGCAATACCTCCTTTAAGCGCTTCTCTCCCCGTGGGGAATAGAGCTCTCCAAAAGTAGCATAAAATTCATTTTTGGCTGTCGTGTCTGTAAATTGATTACTGGCCCAGTCACTCAGGTAGCCCATTCCGGTATCCCTTTGGAGTGTTGAATGGGCATGAAGAATCCAAGAACCGCGAATAAATACCGGTTGTAAGGGAGCTAATTCTGCGGAAGAAAAATCATCCACAAATTTTTGCCCCGGACTGTTCATCTCAGTACCACCCAGTAAAGGAAGGCCAAGGTCTTGGGTTAATTGAACAACTTGTTTTAAATTTTCCAATTTTTGATCCGATTGCCCGGGAGTATAATTGCGATCGGGAATAATATTAAATGCAGCCACTCCGGTTGAACGACCCACCTCCACAAGCTCCTCAATCGACTGCTCCCCTATGGAACAACCATCAAGCCAGGTAAAGGTGGGAATGGCGCCACATAATAATACAAATTGATTCATTTCCGCCATATTCGGGAAAGACCCAGAGTCAGGTTTTACATACCCCACCCCACCCTGCTTCATCGTTTTTGCTCGAATTAAATCGGTTATCGGACGACCCTCGGGTAAATCTCTAACATCCTCCTGGGAGACTCCCAGTTTTTCGCTCCAAAATTTTCGTAAATCTGCTTCCTCGGGAAACATCGAAGCAGCTTTCCTGGCATACGCTAAACAAAGATGACGTTCCGTTGCATTACCATTGGGGGTTAATGGAAGAACATCCTCATCATAATTTAGAACAAGTGGAGAGAGAAATTCATTCACCCTTTTCACCATATCTTGATTACGTTGTGCAGAGGTGGATCTCATGTTATCCAAAAATGCCTGGGCTTTGGCCGGGATTGAAGTCGTAGTAAAACCAGTACCCATGTGATAACTGATTCCAGGTTCGCCCGGGGAATTAATTTCCCGGTCTGCAAACTCAGGTACAAAGACACGGGATTCAATTCCAATACATGCTTTTAAATCAAGTAATCGACTGGCACTCCAAAACTCTTCCAAGCCATCGAGCACATCAAAGTCAACAATTCCCCCCATCTCCAAGCCTTCCCTCTTCGCTTCCACTGCGAATCGAGTGGGAGAATATCCTTTGTAATTAAATGAATAAAAGGTATGGGCATGGGCATTCACAATCGGACGAATGCTTGGAAAAGTTTCCTCTCTGGCAATCTGAGCCAGTAAATCTTGTCGCGTTGAAGAATTGAAATCGTTTAAGGAATCCTGAATCATTAATGAGTGAGAGTTAGGTTATAAAATTAGTTTTTGTCTTCTCCGATTCCGAATTGGTCCGCCAATGCAAGGCATTCCTCGAGAGAACGTAATCCATCGGTACAGGTCGGGTTGGACATACAGGCAGTAGCGGCACAGGTTCCGGTCAGTAAACACTTTTCTAAAGGCCAGTCCTCGTGGATACCAAGCAGTACACCTGAACAAAAAGCATCCCCTGCTCCCGCAGCACCTTTAATGTAGTCCTTGGGTAAAGATAAAGAGCCCTGACGAAGTTTTTCACCGGAGCTTTTTGCGCCGTAAGAACCTTCAGGGAAATGAATTGCCACCAAATCAGATACCCCCAATTCGAAAAGTTTTTGACTCGCTTCCTCAATTCCATCTTCCAGTAATTGACCATCCTTGCGTACTGCCACTCCGGTTACTTTACTGGCTTCGATTTCATTAAGTATGCAATAATCAACCTGCTTTAATGCCGGTCCAATAATTTTGGAAAAGCGCTCGCTGTCCTCGCTCACGACATCGATGCTGGTTTTAAATCCAGCCGCCCGGGCTTTGGCAAGTAAAGCAGCACCCACAGTTCCATGCTCCGAGTCTTCCGCATCAATTGCATCCAATAAGAGCAGGTAACCGAGATGAAAAATTTTCGCATTGCTACCTGCAAAATCAATATCTTCTCCCGCCCAGGTTGCGTTGGCTCCACGATTATGAAAAAAGGTTCTTCTTCCCCCTTCAATTTCGGTCATCACATCGGTGTAAGAAGTTGATGTTCCCGGAGAAACTGAAATAAATGCGGGATCAATCCCATTTGCTCGACAATCCTCTAGAATATATTCTCCCAGTCGGTCCTGTCCCACTAGGCCGGCACCCACCAATGGGAAACTCGCCCCCATCTTCGCCAAGTCAAGCAACACATTATAAGGGGAACCACCCGTTCCTTGGGACTGATCAAAAATATTCGCAAGTTGTTCATGCTTGGGGTAGACATCAATCATTTTGACTTGGTCTATAATCCAGTTTCCGCCAGCAAGGAGGCCACTACGGTTATTGGGGATATCTTGATTCATCGTAATTTCAACAGGTTAGGAGTTTAAAAAGAAAGTGAAAAAATGGGGTTTGTCTTTACAGGTCAAAGAAAACAAAATTGAAAGCATACGAATACTCCGTTCCTCTCAATCCTAAAATTAAATAAAATGAATCGGGTAATACCTTGGTCAGAAGATCAACTAAAT
>JABGUO010000137.1 GCA_018646565.1 Opitutia bacterium
ATTTACTGTGACTATGCTGGGTTGAGTACACTTGATTCAGTCGTTCGTACCAAAGAGGTGTTTAAGGAAAATCAATTCATTGTGATTTCGCAGGGCTTTCATGTACGACGGGCTATTTATCTTGGATTGGCCCACGATATTGACCTGATTGGATATGCCCCACAGGGAGTTTCCGGACTCGGTTCCCTCAAGACGGAATTAAGGGAATGCCTTGCCCGTGGAAAAGCTTTATTGGATGTAAAGTTCCTTAACAGGCAGCCAAAATTTTTGGGTGAGCCTGTAATTATCAAATAGAGGAATCGTGATCGTTTCCAGAACCGGTTTATTGATTAAGTAATTCGTTGAGAGTGTAGTGGGCGGTTGAATTTCGAAGGCTTTGGCCAGTCTGATTTCTTACCCCCATAACTGAAAACTGGTAAATTTTTCGTTTTTCTAAGCCTGATATCTTTATTTGTACGGATTCTCTATCTTTGGAAATGATAATTTCATCGGGTACAATTTTCTTTTTATCACTTTTAGGGTATCCATAATTGGGGCCGTATTGATAACGGTAGCTCAGGGTTTCAAAATTCAGTGATTTGGCCTTTAGGTCTAAAGCAAGGGGTTGAGTGAAATGAAAAGTGAAGCCGTCAGGTATTAAATTGATCCGATGAATTTCAAATGGATCTGTTCCTGTGTAAGCAATCTTTTGTAGACCTCTGCCAGGGAGTCCACGGGCCCAATTTCCTTCTCCGGCTCGTCCCACAATTAATGCTCCATCGGGAGAAAAGGTTAATCGACAGATACCTGACTTGAGTCCTTTCGCATGGTAAAATGAGAAACAGGCTCCCTGGTATTGACCATTCACTTTTTCAAGTGCAACTCGGATGATTCTTGGATGTACGATATCGCCAATGAACAACTGACCCGCGAAGGGGCCAAATTTGCCTGCGGTGGTATCGCATATTGGAGAGCCGGGTGAGTTGGCTAACTCACCATGGGGGAAATGAACGGCAGGGGGTTTTCGCATGCCCGCCAATAATTTGATTGGTGTATTTTCAGGATCCGTTCGATGCGTGAAATCTTCATCCCATCTTAACGCTTCCGGATGGCCATGGAAATCTCCTTTGTTTAAATGATGGAGCATGGAGGTGGCTACCCAATCTCCCTGATTGTCCGCAGCGAAGAGATCTCCATCAAGATTAAAGCCAATTCCGTTGGCACTTCGTAAACCGGCAGACCAGGGAATGAACTGACCATTGGGTGTGACCTGGTAGGACCACATTCGATAGGGGGTAGGAGAATATCCTCTGGCACTGCCGGGGGTGCCATCTGGTCTCGTGAGGCCAGCACAGGATAGGGTGCCAAATAGATTACCCGTGGGGTCTTGAATTAATCCGTAGGTGTATTGATGGAAGTTTGTCTCCATGGAAAAATCCGCACAAATCGTTTTCTGATAATCGCATATATTATCGCCATCTTCATCAATTAATTGAGTAATTTCAGGTCGTTGGGACACATAAACTTCACCTTCTTTTCCAATACATAAGCCCATGGGTTCGTGGAGACCATAAGCAAAGCGATTCCATTGGCCCTTTTTTTCTGACCACACATCTCCCTGCCGGGTACAGAGGTAGAGAGTTCCATCTTGGGTGTAGTCCAAACCGGTCACCTCACAAACAACACCAGGTGGGGTACTCAATGATTCTACACGATATGATTCCCGAGCCTTTAAAGGGGGAGTAGCCCAGAAAAAGATTATCAGTAATGAGGGAATTAAATTCTTCATCGAATTACTTGAGTGAAGATAGTAAAAGCCTCCTGCCTGACTGGTTCGATGAGTAGTGCATTGTCTCGCCACTCTCCATCTTCCGATGATGAATTTTGCCGGTTCTCTCCGCCAATAAAGAATATTTTCTTTTCTGTTTTTGAAAGAAAGAATTTCTGCACAATGATATCTTCTTCGGGTTGAAAAGTGATTTGATGGCGTACATCTAACTGATCTATTCGGTATAGGAATTCGGGTTGTCCATGAACCATGCGATAGCCATTAAATTTAACTTTTTGAATCTCTTCCGAATTTCCTAAACGAAGAGGGAAATGGGG
>JABGUO010000138.1 GCA_018646565.1 Opitutia bacterium
AAAAATCCTTCAACAATTTGGTTTTGTTCGTGGAGTAGGCTATTTACAGAGCTTCGCAAAAACGGGAAATAAGGACTTCCTTGAGAAGGCATCGGGGGCATTTGGATTTTTTGCGGATAAGTTTCCCAATGATTCAAAAGCCGTGATGGCTTTGCAAAAGAGAACGGATTGTCTTCGTGCACTTCATGACTGGAAGGAAGCCGCAATTGTCATCGAATTACTATTGGATACATCAAAACCTTACCGTAAGCAGATTGTGAAACGAAGCGAACTGATGAATCTTTATTTTGGTAAAGCTCAGTGCTATCACATCGAGCAAAACTGGGTTAAAGGGGAACCATCCTTTAAGGAATTATTGAAGTATGCCGATCTCGCCAAGGATGAAGACCGCTCTGCATATGCAGTTTCTTGTCTTACTGAAATGTTCGTGCAGACCAAACGGATCGATGAAGTCTTTCCTTTATTACCCCGTTTATCTGGAGATACCCCAGCCCGTTACGACCTTCGCCTGAACGTCAATTTAATGCAGGGTGCGGCTCAACTTAAAGATAATGAAAGACATGTGGAGGCTTCACTTTTTTATGCTCTGACCATGACAACGGAGGAAATTGTTGCATTTTATACCGAAAGGCAGAAGCAATTACAGACAGAACTTTCCCAATATGAACAATTGATCGCGTTACAGGGAAATACAATGCCCAAGCGTCGATTGGAAATTTTGAAAGAGCGTTCAAATGCAATCGCCATGAAACTGACCAGTGCCAAAGGTCAACTTAAGTTGGCTCAGGATACCCCTCCGTTTACAACCGTTTTACGCTGGAGAAAAGCGGATAATTTTCAAGTTACTAAAAGGGACTGGGAGTCATTTTGGGGATTTTATTGGCTCTACAAAGACTTTCCAAAACATGATAGTGTGGAGAATTTTATTTATGCGGCCTTCGCTTCAGCCAATACTGTAAAACATCGAGAAAAATCGATCGAGCTGGGAGAAGAATACTTACAAAACAAAGACTGGAAGAAATTCCGGGCGGATGTTACTTTTATTATGGCAAATGCGTACAGGCAGGAAGCGGAAAGCCTTCAAGCAATTGCGGTCAGCTTACAATCCGCAATGGGAACTGCAGAAAAAGACAGGGCAGAAAAATCAAAAGTTAAATCCGCGGAATACTACAATCGCTTTTTTGGACTGTGTGATGACTTCATCGAAGTAATGCCTGAGCATAAATATGCGAAGGATTTTGTTGGCATGATGGGATCGGTTTTCTTCAAACGCAGAAAATTCGAAGAATTATTGGAAAAATTTGCCGGATTTGAGAATGGTGCGATGAACCGCTCCCAAGGCTATGTAAATCGTAGTGAGTTTAATAAAAGCCCCGCTATGCCGACCGCTCATTACATGAGTGGATTGGCATTACTCGCCTCCGGTAAGTTTGAAGAGGCTAAGCCATTGCTCGGTGCGGTGGTGGGGGTAAATGTCGAAGGGCTTGCGATTGGAGGTTCAATTTACAGTGAAGACGAGGAGGAATCGGAATAATGGATAAAATATGCCGTATCTTTTTTCTCTTTCCTCTCTCTTTTTTCTTGGTTTCCTGTGGTGGCGATGAGACTGAACCGGTTTCTGAAGCTACCTCAGACACTACTGCACCCGAAGTAAAACCCGAAAAGGCTCCAATAGTCGAAGAGGTCGAGGAGGAAGTTGTAGTTCTGCCGAATCCAAATGGGGTTTACCTGCCAAACGGAGAGGAACAGAATGGAAAGCCTGTTTTTGTAAATGGGGAAGGCTTTTTCATGTGGTTTAATGGTTCAATCTGGAAGATTTCAGATAAGTCGGGGGGAGGGAAAATAGTCTCGTCTGGTAATGAATCGATTAATGATAAGTGGAGCGACGGGGGGAAAGCCCGTCATTTCCCGGACGATGAGTTTGCCAAAGATGCGTTATTTCGCCTTGCAGTCGCGTATCAGGGTTCCACTGATAACCCAAATGCAATCCGTCTTTTTCAGCAGTTTGTGAAAGACTTCCCAGAAGACAAAATGGTTCCCGAAGCATACCTCAGCTTGGGCGACTTGGCTATCAGCGATGTAAAATCGGACGAGCAACCTTCCTACGAACAAATCCAAAATGCCCAAGCCAATTATTCATTGGTTCGGGAAAAGTCACGGGAAATTAAATTAATTACCGATGCCACATTTAATGAAGGTGGTCTGATCGAGCGAGTGGCGGAAAGTCCTGACGGCATCGTCGAAAATTACCTTACTTTTGACAAAAACAAAGACGAAGTATTGCAATCAAGTGAATATTCCACCATCGGAATTGAATCCGATAAATCTTTTGCCGATTTTGATTTGAATGAAGATAAGTCCATCGATTTCGGTGAACTTTATGATGTAGCCTCCTATGTTTATTACTCAAGCATGGTAAAATTATTCTCGGACTATTCTGAAAAATTTAGTGATTCAGATGGAGCAAGAATTTCAGAAGCTACTGAAAAAATTGGATTTGCCAATGAAATGCTTGGTCGTCCCTCTACCATGCTTAATCTTTATTATAAAGATATTGAAAAGTACGGCAACGATCCCAGCAATGTAGGCGTCGATGGTATTCTTAAAAAATACACCGTTAAGTACGATGAATACGATAAATTATACGGAAGAACTTTAGATCTTCTTACAAAGCTACAAGAACCCGGGCAAACCATTTCATTTACGTATCGTGACAGGAAGGGAATTGAAGAAACGATTACTGGAACGGTTGAGGATATAATTGGAGATCGTAAAAAACTGCTACCATTTCTTTCCTCTCAATACAAGGGCATGGACCAGGATATTTATAGCGAGGTGGTGAAATCTCGTGGGGCAATCTTTTCAAACCCTTCTCATATGGCAAAATTCAAGGGTTATTTAAAGAAATATAAAGAATTTAAAAAGGGATTTCCGTCGGATCTATCTCCTGCCGTTGCGTTTGCAAAATTATTGGAACAGGCAAAGTCAGCGGGGAACAAACCACTTGAATTGCGCATGCGTTCAATGCTCGATCGGGTTGGTTCAAAAGCGGGAGGGAGTTATAATCCACAAAAGAGTGACTTCCCTGCGGCAAGTCCAGGTGTTCTTGTTTGGATGGCCGAACAATTACTTGCCCAAAACTCGGTGGAGGATGCGGTATCTGCGATGGAGCGCCTTGTAAATGTATACGGTGATACCGGAGGCGAATTTCTTTTTGATGCGTACTACCTCTTGGGGCAAGCGAAGCAAAAGGAGCGAGATTACCAGACATCGGTATCTCATTATCAATCTGCACTCGCAAATTCATCGTGGCATGATAACGCCAACGATGCTCGGATTCGCCTGGGCGAATCTCTTTTTGAAGTGGGTCAGTCCACTAAAGACTCCAGTCTATTTGACCAGGCGGTTTCCTCCTTCGAGGAAGTAAGAAGCGATACTGATACCAGCCTCGAGCAGAGGGCTCAATCTTCCTACATGATGGGGGAATGTAAACGTGCCATCCGGGATCATGCCGGTGCGGCATATTATTACCTGGACACAACCCTTAACTTTCCAAGTGCAACAAAGTGGGCTTCCAAATCCTACGAACAAGCAATTCGTTGTTACGAACAAACCGGGCAATCTGATCAAATTACTCAAGTGGAAAAACAGTATGTTGATTGGCAGAGAAAGTTTCTTAAATGAGTAAGTATTTAACTTGTATTACAATCTTGTTCAGCTTTTGTTTCGGTCACATTAATTTGTGCGCACAAGCCAACCAGGATTACTTCAAGATCCATTCGGGTGCATTACCGGTTAAGATATTTGTTGGAAATGCAGCAAAAGCTGGCACTCTCTTAGGGGTGGATGGGCAGAAGGGCATCATTTATGCCTCTATGGACGGTGCGGGAAGGATGCAACTGGAACTTCGCGGATTGAAGAAACAGAATATTCAAGGTTTTTCATTTGCTTGGCCACAGGGGGCGATGAAAACCCTTCAAGCATTTTCTAACGAACAGTACAGCAAAGAACTCTTACCAAGTTTAAGACCTATTATATACAAAGTAATGCTCTTTCTTGAAATACCCCAGCAATACTTTGCCATCCATGATAATTGCTTGATCTATGTAAAAGCATTAATTGCCATGGAGCAGTATAATGAAGCGTTTTATTTATTATCACGTCTTAACTTAAATAAGTTGGACAGCTATGGATACCGGGATTTCTCCGAAGCGTCACTTGAACTCGCCAGTAAAATGATTCGAGCCAACCCAAAATCTGCCAAGATTGCCCGTGCACTTTTACAAAAAGTAACGATTCGAAACAATAGTGCTGATCATGCCTCTTATTTAAAACTTGCCGATTCACTACGAACCCAGGGTTTGTATAACGATGCAATTTCTGAATACGCTAGGTTGGGACCAATCGTGCAAAAGTCTCCTGGAAGTCCCCATGCCAAGATAGTCGAAATTTGGCCGATTTATTGTTATATTAAATTATACGAAACCTATTCCAAGGCCGCATTAAAGGATGCACGGTACAAAGCAGCGGCCGGTAAAATATTTAATACTGCGATGCAGACTGTTAAAAAGTTAGATGAAAAACCACCCGCCCGGCAAACAAATGAATACTCTCTTTATAAACTGATTCGCGCTCTTCTGCGCGTTCAGTATGCACGTCAATACGAGCAAAGTGGGAACGAATTGAAAGCCGCAGAATTTTACCGACAGTCTGTTTTGGAAGTAACAGAAGGAATTGTGAGTGCCCGCGTCGGTCTAGATTGGCTTCCGGAATCCCTTTTGATGGCGGGTGGAGCCTATGAAAAATTAAGTTTAAATGAGGCGGCAATCAATGTTTACAAACAGGTCTCCATTTTTTACAAGGGTTCAAAATGGGCCATTGAAAGTAAAAAACGATTAGATGCAATCCCCGCCACCTGAGTGAATCCTACTCTTGACCCATTCCCCCTTACCAGTAATTCTTAGACCTTAAAACAAACAAAATTATGAAACTAGGCTCAATCCGTAAATTCAGCATAATTGGAATTATCTTTTCCAGTTTATCCCCCAGTTTTTTTGCTAATGTGGTTCACGCACAACAAAAGGGCTTTGGTTCAGCCCTGGTTGATAATTTGGGGCCTTTCTTGGTCCCCTTTATCATATTGATATTAGCCGGTTTCACACTGATTATTTATAATGGTATCGCGATTCGAAAAAAAGCATTTGTAAAGGAGGACGTGGTTCAGCCGATCATGCAGGAACTGCAAAATTTAAATGTCGAAGGTGCGATTGCTCTATGCGAACAGTATAAATTGCCAGTCACTTCTGTGCTCAAGGGTGGACTTGCCCGTATCCAAGATGATGAATTGGACATCGAGTCGATCGAGAAAGGACTGGAGGAAACCTCCGGCCTTGAGTTGGCAAAACCTTTCACGTGGATTAACCTTCTCAATACAGTTGGTTCAATAGCGCCCATGGTAGGACTGCTCGGAACAGTAACTGGTATGATCGGTGCCTTCCAAGTTTTGCAAAGCTCGGGAATGGGCGGAGAATCAAGTCAAAAAATGGCGGGTAATATTGGTAGTGCATTGTGGACAACTGCTGCCGGTCTAGTAGTGGCGATTCCCACATTGATTTCTTATTTTATTTATAAAACAAAATTTGGTACAATCGTGGCAGAAGTAAATCGAGTGGCCGGGGAAATGGTTTTCACTCTAGTGCGTGCCGCAAGAGGTGGTTTTGCTGAAGGGGGAGAAGAGGCGGCAGGCGAAGAGTATTACGAAGAGGAACAAGAAGCTCCTGTGGAGGAAGGCTTGCCTCCAGCGCCCGGAGCACCGCCAATGCCACCTGCATAACAAGCATAATTGATTTTATTTAAGTTTAGATGAGTGGATACAAACCACCCGAGTCCAATGACTCGCCTGATTTAACTCCCATGATTGATGTGGTATTCTTGTTGATCGTATTTTTTATGGTGGTCGCACAAAGAATGTCTGAACAATATATAGAATTATCCGCTCTGCCTGTTGCCGGAAATTCAAGTGTAAAGGAACAGCCTCCCCCGCGCACAATCATCAGTATCGATGAAACACCAGTCGGACAGAAGTATTATTGGGGAGAACAGGAAATTGATATGGATGCAATCGGAACAGCCGTAAAAAGAAACCCGGAATGGAAGGTTTTTTTACGGGTTCATCCAAAAGTCACCCATGCAGTGGTTCAGGATGTAATGAAGGTGATCGGGAATGCGGGTCAGGCAGATATCATTTTTGGAACCTGGCAAGTAGGGACATAATCGAATGGAAACACTAAAGAAAATTTTAGCCGACGAGGATGAAGTAGATCTGACCCCCATGATTGATGTTACCTTTTTGCTCCTTATTTATTTCATGGTTACGACAATGCTCAAGCAACCGGAGGCGGAGTTATCTATTCAATTGCCCGGAAAGCCCCAAAGTAGCGATGTCACTCCAATGGATATGCTTAATGTTAAAATTGGAGACCAAGGCGAGGTTTACTTAAATGGATCCGAGATTGAGGATGGATTCGATTTTGAAATGCCTGACCTTGTTTCCAACCTCAAGGTTCAAAAAGGGATGCGAGATCAACTCATTTCTTCGGGAGCAAAGACCAAAGCGGAAGCGGAATTAAAAGTACAAATTGAATCTTCCGGAATTGCAGAGCATCAATCTGCAGTGAGTGTATTAAATGCCTGCTCGGAAGCCGGTGTGAATAAAGTAACTTTTTCTTTTTAACTCAGCTTTTTTGCCTTAATGAGTGCAGTAGTTTGTAAATTTCTTCATACTCGGATGCGGGTGAGTGATTTAGAAAGATCAGTTGAATTCTATAATAAGGTCTTCGGCTTGGAAGTTTCCAGGCGCCACGAATCTCCCCGTGGTTCCAAATTGGTTTTCCTTGCCGTACCAAATAGTGATGAGGAAATCGAACTTACTTATTTCCCTGGGTCCGGTACCGTTGAGGTACAGGAAGACCTCATGCATCTTGCTTTTGAGGTAGAAAGTATGGCCGAATTTAAATCCCATGCCCAGTCCGTCGGAGTTCCTTTAAGTGATGGTCCGACAACCAGTTCTTCCGGTTCAATTTTTGCTTTCGTGGATGCACCGGACGGGTATGAGATTGAAGTTATTCAAAGGCCTTAAATTTTAAAACGGGCTTCCTTATCTTTTTTACCATTAGAATAAGTTCTTGGTTGTCCATACCACTGACATATTCAAGGATCACAGTATGAAATTGAAACTGATTCATTCTATTTTATTACGTCTTGCCCTATGCATTGTGCTATCATTTTCTATGTTGTCTTGTCTGCCAGAGAAAATCTTTCCGTCTTCATTGGTTGATAATAAGAGATGGCTTTTTGATGGATCCAGTTTGGACGATTGGGAACCGACCGATTTTGCTGGAAAAGGCGAGATTAGGATTGATGCAAATGGCAGTCTTGTTTTGGAAATGGGTGCTGAGCTTTCGGGAGTACATTGGAAAGGGGCTCCTTTACCCGTACAAAATTATGAAATTCATTTACAGGCAAAAAGAACAATGGGGTCCGATTTCTTTTGTGGTCTGACTTTTCCATACCAAGAATCACACGCTACTCTTATTCTTGGAGGCTGGGGCGGTTCCTTGATTGGTATTTCCAGTATTGATGATTTTGACGCCTCAGAAAATGAAACGGGTGATGCCTATATTTTTGAGGATAACCAATGGTATGATATTCGTC
>JABGUO010000139.1 GCA_018646565.1 Opitutia bacterium
CAATGGGGAATCGGCTCCATTATTGCCCGAGTAATTGTGGGTATATTTTTCGTCCGGGTATTTTATCAGAGGGAAATTTACAGTCCTTACGATTATATGGGAAATCAATTGGGAGTGGGCGCCAAACGTCTCGCCACCCTGATTTTTCAGATTGGTGGAATCCTCGGACAAAGCGTCCGCGTCTTAGTGGCCGCCCTTGCGCTTAAAGTAGTTACTCCTCTAGAATTTCATCACTGTATCTGGATTATTGGCTTATTTGCAGTGGGTTGGACATTGATGGGGGGAATGAGAACAGTCATTTGGACCGATGTTATGCAATTTTTTCTTTTCGTGGGGGCAGGTTTACTTTCCCTAATCTGGATAATTTCTTCCCTTGAGAATGGATGGACTGAATTGGTCCAGGTTTCGGGCGATGCGGGGAAATTCACATTCCTCAATCTAAGCAAGGACCCCGCTGTTGGCTTTACCCTATGGGTTGCCATTATCGCAGTACCCTTTCAAAACCTCAGTGCCTTTGGGGTGGATCAACTCAATGCCCAAAGAATGTTCTGCTGTCGGGATGCAAGTGACGCACGCAAGGCAATGATTACCAGTTCTGCTGCCCTTTTACTCACCACTCTCATGCTACTTGTCGGAGCCGCTTTATTTGCTTATTATGAACCTTTTAGAATAGCCGGCACCGAACCAGCAATTTTTTCCGAAGACAGTAATTACATCTTCCCCGTATGGATTGTCACTGAATTACCCGTTGGGCTAAGGGGACTCATTCTTGCCGGGATTTTTGCCGCCGCTATTTCCAGCCTGGATTCCATACTCGCCGCTCTGTCCCAAACCACAATATCACTCTTCCGCTCTGAAAAGCCAGGCAAGGAAAAACTCAAGAAAGAATTGCTTTATTCCCGTGCCTTGGTCCTATTTTGGGGCATTGCTCTTTCCGCCTTTGCCATCGAACTCGACTCACTCCGGGGTAAAGTAAATGTGGTGGTTTTGGCATTCGGAATGATATCCTACACCACAGGCCCCATGCTTGGCATGTTCCTCGCCGCACTGTTCACCCCCCGGGTGCAGGCAAAAGGATTGGCACTTGGCTTTCTACTGTCCTTTGCACTGGTTGCCTACCTCAGACCAGATATTTATCAAATTCTGCTTAATTTTAACTTCATTACTCAGGAAGAAGCACTCGCATGGAGTGGCTTACAGGAAATGAATGGAAAATTAGAACCCACAATTAACACAGCTTGGGCATGGCCGGTAACTGTCTTTATCACATGGGGTACCGGCTTACTCTTCTTGAAGAAAAGGTAATGAGTCCAACCGAAATAAAACTCTTTCCCTCTCCCCAAAAGCTGAAACTCTCATCCGACCGGTTTCCCATTCCATCTACCTTTCCGTTTTACATCGAAGAAGAATCCTTTCGTATTTTGGAACCTCATTTATCGAGGCAGGGATTTTCTCCTGCAAACCAGAGTAAAGATTCTCTCATCTCGATCCGTAAAGAAGAGGTTACTCATCCAAAGGGATACCGACTCCAGATTTCGCCCTCCCAAATAACTCTATCTGGAAATGAGGCAGAAGGTATTTTCCATGGCCTTCAAACCCTGTTTCAAATTCTTAAAAATCCAGAATATTTACATAACCTACCCTGCCTGGAAATAGAGGACTACCCCATTCTAAAGAGGCGGGGATTCATGCTCGATGTCAGTCGATGTAAAGTCCCCACCATGGACACACTCTATTCATTAATCGATCTTCTTGCCCAGCTTCGCATCAATGAACTTCAACTTTATATTGAACATACCTTTGCCTTCGAAAAACATGATGCAGTATGGAAGGATTCATCCCCTTTTTCTGGTCGGGAAATTCAGTTAATCGACCAGTACTGCAAGGAAAGATTTATCGAACTTGTCCCCAATCTAAACTCCTTTGGACATTTTGAAAGGTGGCTCAGGCACGATCAATACAAACACCTTGCCGAATGCCCACAGGGATTTAAGAGAGAGAATCCATATATGGTAAGGGATCATGGCACCACACTTAAACCTAATCAGGAAAGTTTGGATTTCATCGACTCTCTCTATGCTGAATATCTCCCCCATTTCTCCTCCAA
>JABGUO010000140.1 GCA_018646565.1 Opitutia bacterium
ATAAAAGTAAAATTCAGTGGTTTTATTCGCTAATTAATGTGCTTAGGTAAGCAATAAGATCTCTCAACTCACTACGTTGCATCATCGCTCCCATTGGTGGCATCACCGAAACGACTTCACTACGAGCAGAGACATTCCTATGACTAATAAATTTGAAAGCACCCGAAGTTGGATCCTTGAGCTTGATACCTTTTTCGCTTTCTTCAACAAATAACCCCGAAATATTTGCTCCATCTTTCAAATCAATGGACACATTTCCGAAATTCCTGGCAATGGTAGCTTGCGGAGCAACAAGTGATTCAAGGAGGTACTTGGGATCACGTTCACCAATCTTCCACAGATTGGGTCCAATGTTCGATCCAGGCCCTCTTTTCTCATATTTATGACAACGAACACATTGCCCTCCGATGTGGTTCATGAAAACAGTTTCCCCCTTTTTTGGGTCTCCGCCTTCGAGACATTCCTGAAAAGATTTCGGATTCATCAGATTACTTCTTCCAGCTAATAACGATTTAAATTTTTCGTCTTTAGGAAGTAAAATACTGGCGGCCTCAATTACCTCCAACTGAAGGCCGGGATCTAAATTTCCAGTTACTAGTTCTTGGGTTAGCTTGGAAATCTCCTTAGTCGCTTGTAATTTAAGTAAAGATCGTACCCCTTCTTGTCTTTCAATCAGTTTCTCGGACTTAAGAAAACCCAAAGCAGTGTCCAGTGCATTTGGCTCCGCAGCCGATAAATACTGCATCGCTACAACCCTAAGCTTAGAGGAATTTGAATTGATCGCTTCACGGAGCACCTCCCTATTTGAGATTACACCTTTTTCATCGGCCATTGCTTGAAGTGCAGCGATTCGCACAGATTCATCGGTAGTCTCCTGTTTGATTAATCGGACGAGTATTTCATGGCTCGGCAAAAGATCGTACTTACGACTCAGATGCATCGCGGCAGCCTGAACTTTAGCCGAACCATCGACTAGCAATCTTTGGATAAAGGGTTCAAGGGCTTGGCGAACACTCGAAAACTCAGCGATCGAATCCTGTGAAGACCGGTAACGCCCTGTTACGGCATCGAGCTTTGGAGGTGAATTCCACTCTATTAATCGTTTGAGAGCAAACAAACGATGTTCTTCAGATTGTGTCTCATCACTGGCCCATTTGGCCACTCTGGCCGCATTTTCAAATGAACCGATTCTGGCATTGGCATTGATTGCCCTTAAAACAAAAGCGGTTGTATTATTATCAGATGATTCGAGTGCTTCAGCCAGATATGACATTGCAGGCAGAATCGAGAAATCATCATAAATCCCAAGTGCAGCTTCCGTAGATACGAAATCACTCTCCGCTTTCAAAAAACGTCGAATTTCCGGTGCTTTATTTCTTCTTAGAGCTACTACCGCACAAAGCTGTACTTCCACTGAGTTGTGATTATTTAATATCCCTAAGGTCTTAGCATCAAACTTAGTCAGAGCCTCAATGGCTGCGTGACGTATATACAGATCCTTACCACTATTTTCCTGAATTAGATTTACAATTAAATCCAGGTCTTTTCGGTCACCGTGCTTCTTGAATGCAAGCAGAGCAAAATATTGTTCCCGCATGGATAAGCTTTGCATACCCTTAGCCACGGTCCTCGCAGGGAAAGTCGAAACATCGGGTGCCACCCGAAAAATTTGTGCCCGCAGTTCAGGATTGGAAGCAATTTCGGAAACCGTGAGAAGGCGGGCAATTTCATCTCCCGTGGTGTGGCCCAATCTAGCCGACTGCCCAAGCCCCCAAATCATATGGACAATTGCCAATTCTTCAGCCTCAGCTAAGTATCCAGCTCCGAGCAAGTTAGAAAATGCTTTTCGTTTCACTAACTCAAACTGTGCTTTGAGTCGCACTCTTTGGTCGGGCCAACCAAGAAGATCAAAGAGTTTTGATTGGTTCAACGCCGCGAAATCATCCCCAATTAAACTTTCCGTTTGTTCGCGCAAAGGGTGTTTCTGGGAATCCTTGACATCCATTTTCCATATCGCCCCAGTTTGATTGAGGGGATAACCGCCCGCCCAATCAACGGCATACAAAGCTCCATCCGGAGCAAAATTCCATCCGATCAAGGCATTGCCTTTTGAGATCAAACGCGAGTTTATCATTTCAAAACCCGCTCCCTTTGGTTTTGTCTGGAATGCCCATTGATCGCCCCTTGGTGCCCCAGTCAGGAAGAATGTTTTCTCCCAACCAGTTCCTAAAGCGGTACCCGGATTATAAACAAACCCACAGGGTCCATCCCGGTAATTACATATAGGTGGTAATGAATAGGCGGAGCGTCCATCATGTTGTGGTTTCCATAAACCCTCCTCCGTCCACGGATTATAATCCCTTTTTCGATACTGATAATTGCAACGCCACCCGGAGTCTGAGTTTGCCCCAATATAAACAAAGCGCTCCATCTCTCCAGGATTATCCGAGTCATTATCCACTCCAAACAAATTGCCGTATTCGTCGAATGCTAATTCCTGCACATTTCGAAGCCCATGAGCAAACACCTCAAAGTTCGAACCATCTGGCTCACACCTCATGACCGCACCCTGATTGGGGTAATGCCAGCGTTTACCATTATTATCGGTTACCGAGACTCCTTTGTCACCTATACTCCAATAGATACGACCATCAGGGCCAGTGGTAAGTCCATGCATATCATGCCCGGCATATGCAATGTGCAAGCCAAACCCTGTGGATATAATTTCCCGTTGGTCTGACTGACCATCTAGGTTTGTATCTTCCATACGCCAGACATCGGGAGCTATAGTGGCGTAGACTTTATTCTGGTGCCAAAGTACACCCGCTGCGATACCAGTCACTTCGGTTTTAAAATCCTCGGCAAAGGTTAGCATGGTATCAGCAACCCCATCATGGTCAGTATCAGAAATTTTATATATTTTTTCGCTCAGTACTTTTAAGTCATTAAAATCAACGATACCGTCGTCGTTAAAGTCTCTGGTATGCTTGAATGCATCGGGGTTTTCAGGAGATAATATTTTGCGATAGAAACCCTGTTTATCTTGAACAGATTCAAAGGACAAATCGGCTTCGATCCACTGCGGGTGTTGACGGATATCCAAATCCTGAACCTTTCTGCGCTGAGTTTGTGTGACATATGCATTTCCCCGATCATCAAATGAAATTGCCACAGGATCTGGAATATTAAGCTTACCACTCCATTTGCTAAAAATCAGATCACTCGCCTCCTGAGATAAAAGAGCGGTGGTCAACGAGGTTAGAAGTAGAAGCAGGAAACAATTTTTTAAGCAAACCCATCTAAATAAATGTATAACTACCACAATCGCTTAGCTTGGATTTATGATTTTTTTTAGTAAATCGATGTACTCGGGAACTTTTTCACGAGGAGCTTCCTCTTCGTATTCCAAAACCACATACCCCTGATAACCTGCTTCTTCAATAAGGCTTATCATTTTTTTAAGATCGACTTCAACCTTTGTCCCATCTGGCAATTTTCGCTTTACCTTAACTTGTACATTAACTGCATAAGGCAGACTGCGGGTGATGGCATCGTAGAGTTCATCGTCGGTCTCGACTATATAATTGGAAGTATCCAAATTGATACCAAACCACGAACTATCTACGCTTTCCAATATGTAGAGCATTTGCTCGACGCTCATATTCCCGTGGTTCTCCACCCCAACCACCACTCCCTTCTGCCCTCCATAATCAGAACATTCCTGTAATGCATCTATTGCCTCCCCCATTCGCACGGGAGAATTTATAAAGTCTTTGGCCAATCCCGGAAAAACCCTCATGTGAGAAGCACCCAACAAAGCAGTTTTGTCGATCCATGCTTTCGTTTCGGAAATTTGCTTATCTAAAAGAAGACCTTTCCCAATGGAAAAGTTATTTCCAATCGCCGTTCCAGACAACGCGACCCCACGATTTTGGGCATGAAGACGAAGTCCCAATAGAGCATCTTCGCGAACTTCCGGTTCAAAAAAATAAGTTGTAATTTCAGCCGCGGGAATTCGTTGATTCGCACAATAATCGACAAAATGATGGAGAGTCATCTCACCTCCATTTTTATTTCTGCGGTTTTTAAACCATTTAAATTGGTTACGGAAAGAATAGGCGGCCAAGGATAACTTTAAATTCGGAGAACCTGTTCTTTCCACTGGCCCCCTTCCAAGTAAAGTTCCAGGAAGAACTAGGGCAGAATTACGAATAAAAGAACGACGGTTCATAGGTTAAAAAGAATCAGGTTCGAACTCACGCAATCAGTTCATTGATTACTTCCCCTCCAAACTGCGAAAGTTGTTTATACCTTCCCGCATGATAGAAGTTCAGTTTGTTATCGTCGAGACCGAGCAAATTTAACCAAGTGCAATGTACATCACGGATATGATGAACGCACTCCACGGCCTCGGCCCCGATCTCATCGGTCGCTCCGATCGTGTGCCCTGCTTTGGTTCCTCCACCCGCGAACCACATTGTCATGGCCTTGGCATTGTGGTCCCTTCCATAGCTTGCATCCCCTCCCCGGATACCATTGTCCGGTGTTCTTCCAAACTCGCCGCAACATACTACCAGAGTATCATCCAAAAGCCCGCGCTCCTTAAGGTCACCGAGGAGAGCAGCAATTGGCTTATCGACCGACCGAATAAGCGAACCGTGGGCCCGGGAAATATAATCGTGACTATCCCAATTACCGGCATAGGCCTGAACAAAACGGACGCCCTTCTCCACCAACCGACGGGCCAAAAGGCATTTCCTTCCGAATGAATCGGTCTTACTGTCTCCAATACCATAAGCCTCACGGGTCTTTTCAGTTTCTCCTTCAATGTCAAGAATGCCAGGCACTTCCATCTGCATCCTGTAAGCCAATTCGTAAGACGACATACGGGCATTCAGTTCATCTTGTTCCTGACGCTCAATAAAATGCTTACTATTCAGCTTCGCAAGCAGGTCTAAATTGCTTCGCTGATCTTTGCGCGTCATTCCAGCTGGCGGGTTAAGGTCAAGTATAGGACTACCCTTTGGCCTTAATGGCGTACCTTGGTAATCTGCGGGTAGAAAACCGTTGGACCAGTTATTCGCACCACCCTGAGGGTAACTGGTTCGCGGAAGCACGACAAAGCCAGGCAGATTATCATTGAACGAACCCAGTCCATAGTTTACCCACGCTCCGACCGCAGGATCACCACCGAAGCGGTTGCCCGTATTTACATGATAACAAGCGGTCGGGTGGTTCACTGATTCGACTTGGCATCCTCGATAGAAGCACATGTCGTCCGCATAATTTTTCAAATGATGCCATTCGGATGAAAAATCAGCGCCGCACTTGCCGGCTTTAAGAAAATCAAATGGACTCTTGACGAAATAACGTTCCCCCGAAGACATAGCACTCTCGCGTTCGCCACTACGGTTGAATCTTTGGAGATGTCTTTTATCCAGTTCCGGCTTTGGATCGAAGGTATCGATATGAGACGGACCGCCTTCCATCATTAAAAAAATGCACCGTTTTGCCTTTGCAGGGTGATGGATACCAATAGAATTAATGTTTTCGGCCTGTGCCATAGAGGAGAAAGCGAGCGAACCAATCCCCGCACCCAAACCATAAAGTGCCTCCCTGCGGGAAAGCTTAGCGATCAAGTTTTGCTGTTTCATAATGTGTATCAGGTTGAAGTCTAATCGATGTAAACGAATTCGTTCGAGTTGAAGAGAACAAGGCAGATATGAGCAAGCCCACGAGTCCGTGCATCCGCGTCACTCCGTTGCAGGTCGGGTTGATAAGATTCGTATGCCGGAATAAATTCCCAAAAATCATAGGGCTCACCCGTTTTTTCCGCCATTACTGTTCTTTTAATCTTCCGAGGATAGGCTCGGGCAAGAGGCGTCTTTTCGCTTTCTGTTTCTGTGGCGTTTTTCCAACGGGTAATGCAAGCCGTGATTTCCCCTTTGGTAGGAGAACGTCCAAGGGCGAGTTCGAAAGCTCTTTGGATAATGGAAGATTCACTACTCTTCTTTTTCAAAAGACGATCGGCAAAGGCAAGGGCCCGGTCTTGCACTTCTTCCCCGTTCAAAAGAGTAAGAGCCTGGGGAGCAACAGTAGATGATTCGCGCTGTTCGCAGGAAACATCAGGACCGGGTTGATTGAAGGCTTCAAGGAAAGGATCACGCAACCCACGTAGTTTTTCCGCATAGATGGTACGCCTGTTTCTTTGGTGGGGAAGAGGATCCGGTTCGTAGACCGAAGCAGTACCTCCCATTATTTGACGAGGTTGGAATGCAACTTCAGGATTAATATCGGGTCGAACGGGAATTCCGCCCACATCGTAATTCAATTCTCCACTAACCCGTAGCATGGCATCGCGAATTTCCTCTGCGACCAAACGACGGGGAAGGAAGCGGGCATAAAGAATTCCCTTCGGGTCTTTCTCGTTCAGAGATTTTGAATCAGGATGACGGCTGCTGCGACCATAGGTTTCAGAGGTTAAAATTAAATGATTCA
>JABGUO010000141.1 GCA_018646565.1 Opitutia bacterium
ATGCACTTTTATAAAACGTGATTGCTTCCTTAATATTTGCCCTTGATTCAGCAAGAAAATTCTTTTTTTTAAGCGATCCGAACTGGCTAGAGGAATCAAAAAGTGATTCTAAATTGACCATGCCTGTATCGTGCATTTGCTTAGCGGTAAAGCCAGTCATTGGCCATTCATAACTCATGATTACTTGAGAGGCACCAATCAATGCCTTAATGATAGACTTGAGTAATAAGACATCTCCCATGTCAGCATAAAGCACCTGTTCTAAACCAGTGAAATCTTGAGTCAGTGTAATGTAGGTTGTACTGGCCGGAATTTGAGCCAGGTAGAGGTTGGCAATCTCAAGTGTAACAACAAAGGTTTCCTGGAGGTAAGTTTGAATTTCATTAAATTGAAAAGTTGGATTGATAGTATTTCCATAGTGTAAACCTTCCAGCCAGATGTCAGGAAGCGAGAAAGAGCCAATTTCTTGATTTGCACCCAGTGTAAGAGCAAGTTCTTTAAGAGAGCTTGTACTGTTATCCTCTACTAGATTAAGGAGGAGTTCCAAGGCATAAACAAAATTGGCCTGGGGGTCGGTGGAGTCGATTTTTAGTTTTTCTTTGATTGAAGCCATCCCCACCGAAAGGTTTTGAACGGGAACAGGGATTTGTTGTTCAACTTCAACGAATGCATACTGTCTCAGAGCACTTATTTCGCCTTGTGTCGCCACATCTGAAAGGTCGAGGAAGTTTTCTTTTATTTTTAAATAATATAAATAAGGTAATTTTGCGAGAGGGGAGAGGCTTGAAATTCGATGTTTGTTGAGGTACAGATATTGGAGCGATGAAAGTTTTTCGATTCCTTCCAATGAAGAAATGGTACTCCCCCCGCTCAAATCCAAAGTGGTAATGCTTCCAATATTGAGAATGGGCGTTATATCACTTATTCCATTCTCTTTTATAATCAAAGATTGAAGGTTTTTTGCGAATTGAATACCTTCTAGATCCCTAATGATTCTTCCATTCTCTGGTGCAGTGAAATAGGTAAGCCCTTCGAGATGAGCTTGGGTCAGTTGGGAAGGTTTTTGGGTAAGAGGGATACCTGAAAAATATAATGCGTATGGATAGTTGGCTAAAAATTCTTTAAAAGAAGAAGTGAGGTTGTTGTCAGCAGGGTACACATTGGGACTGAAATAAGCTTTATAATTCATATCCTTTGTGATTTGAACGCTTAGTGGAGTGGTTTGATTGAGGTAATACCCGAGATAAGCAGAAGACCAGTTCCCATCTGTGGTGTTGTTTGTATCCCACCCTAAAAAAGTAGTGGTGGATGCGTTATTTGCAGTAAGGCTAGCTAAAGAACCGTAGGAATAGGAACCTGCACCGGAAACATTTCCCTCGCCAATCACTTCAGTTGAAACTGTAAAGGTGAGCAGTTCAAAATTGGCCGTCACATTGAGATCTTCAGTAGCGAGTACTGCAATTGGGTTTGATGTGCCATTCACATCCCCAGTCCAACCAGAAAAGTAATATCCAATTGCGGGAACCGCCTGAATATAGACTGAGGTATTTACTGGAACATATTGATTTGTTGTGTACCACAGTGAGTAATATTGTCCAAGAGAATTTTGAAAGGTATAGGCAGTTCCTCCGCCAGGGTCGGCAGTATAGTAAGGTTGATAAACAGTTCCTCCAATTGTCGGAGACTTACCGACCGGTAATATAATTGGGTTAGGAGTGAAGTTAGCCGTTACATTGAAGTTTGTATTTGCTGTAATTGAAAGCGGATTCGCTGTACTATTAGAATCACCCGACCAACTAGAAAAATAATAACCGTTAGAGGGGGTAGCAAAAAGGTAAACCGTTGAGTTTGAATAGACTGAGGAGGAAGAAGAGAACCAAAGTCCGTAGGAGTTTCCAGAGGAATCAGTTATTGTTGTGGGGGGGTAATTAGTTTCATTTAATCCATAGTAACCCGGATATGAAACCGTACCCCCAGTCGTTAATGAGGGAGAACCTGTTACTGAAACCGTTTGTGAATGCAAAAAATTCGCCCCAATAGCATATAGAAATGTAATTGTGAATAGGATACGCATCGGAAACATAGCCATTTAGAATTAGGCTAGAATGGCAATGTAAAAATAGAAATCAACCCGGTGTCACTCACTTTTAAAATTATTCAATTTATTTAATTACCAAAAAAAGGGGCGATCTCGCCCCTTTTTTTAAAACTGTAGATATAGTTTAGCCTTTTTTACCTAGCACCGCCATTACAATCAATAGGGCAACAAGACTGGCCAAACTTGCACCCGTTCCGATAAAGGAATCAACCACACCGGTTATATTCCCTATTATGTCAATTCCACCATTTTCTCCACCGACCCCGAAGACAATTTGCACGACTACAAGTAGCCCAATTGCAACGATCAAGATTTCGGTTAAGCCACCAATAGTGTCTTTTAGTTTTTTTGCTACATTTTCCATTTATTTTTTCCCCACTTTTAGGTTTATTTTTTCAGAAGCTAAATGAACTCTGAAAGTTTATTATTTGTTTCTTTGGAAAATGGCCAAAATAATCAGGATGGCCACCAGACCAACAAAACCATTTTCACCGCCAATTTCCGCCACTATCTGAGACAAGTTTTGAACCACACTTGCTCCAAATATCGCGCCTTTGCCGAAGACAATTTCAACGACAATCCCAAGTGCAATTAATCCAATGCCAACTTGGGAAACGAGTTTTATCCATTCGTGTACCTGTGAGATCACATCCTTCATAGTATCCTCTGTTTTAGAATTATGTGCCAAGGGAGCCTTATTCCGTAAAACCGGAAAATTTTAAAAGCTACCACCATCCTTGACATCACTCTTACTATTGGTGCTTATTAATTTAACTTCTGTCAAATAGTATTTTATTTTTTAATTTAGTTTATTAATTAGATTAATGGATTGCTTGGTGTTCGTGATTACGAATCTAAAGTTGGTAATTTGCTTGGAATCCATCAGCGGTTCAGCTTGAGTGAATTCATGAATTCTTTGCGAATAAAGAAAATGGAATTGGGACCAATTGGAACGAATGCATATTTGGTGTGGGAGGAGGGAGGGAAAGAGGCGATATTGATCGATGCCCCTCCTGAGTCGAAAGAGGAGGTAATTCCTATCCTCGAAAGGGAATCGCTTTTACTTACTGAGATTTGGTTAACCCATGGACATTGGGATCACATGGCAGGTGCGGCTGAATTAGCTACTAGTTCAGTTTCAGTGGTCGGTCATCTTGCCGACCAAATGCTTTTTGAGAAACCAGCAGTGATGTCTACATTTGCGATTCCAGGAATGGATTTCCAGCCAATCGCGATTACCCGATGGGTAGAAGAGGGAGACACTTTGGATTTATTGGGTCGAAAGGTTTCAGTGTACCATTGCCCTGGCCACTGTCCTGGAAATGTAATCTTTTTTGTGGAAGCCGAAAAAGTTTGTTTTGTGGGCGATGTTATTTTTGCCCAGAGCGTTGGACGCGCTGACCTACCTGGTGGAGATTTCCCCACATTGGAGAGTTCGATTCAAAAAAAGATTTATACATTGCCCGAAGAAACGGAAATTCTCCCGGGGCATGGTCCGAATACTACTGTTGGCAACGAGCGACGTGGAAATCCTTTTGTTCGAGCTGACTAGAAAGTAAGCACTTTTTAAATTTCATATTGATGATTCGATTTGCTGATACAGCTGTGGAGGAAGATGAATTTGATTTATCCTCCATCGTAGATTTCATTTTTAAAGAGGGTGGATGGTTGGAAAATGCCCTCGATTTTGAACATAGACCAGAGCAGCATGAAATGGCAAAATCGACTGCCCATGCACTTTTGAATGAAAGCCACCTATTATTTGAAGCGGGAACAGGAGTGGGCAAGAGCTTGGCTTATTTAGTGCCGTCCGTTCTTTTTTCATGCACGCGAAAAAGGCCCTGCGTTGTGGCCACGAACACGATAAGTTTACAGGAACAGCTCTTAAATAAAGATATCCCTGCTCTTCGATCTTTAATGGAGTCCAACCCTGCCCTCGAAAGCTTTAAGGATTTCCGCTGCGCACTCTTAGTGGGGCGAGCTAACTACTTATGCACGACTCGATTACATCGTGCTTTAAGCGGTCAGGGTGAATTATTTGAGGGCCGACAAAGACGGGAGTTAGAGAGGATTGCCGAGTGGGCAAATAAGGGCGCTGTCGAAGGCATTCGGCAGGAATTATCTCCCCTTCCTATGGGAGCGGTATGGGATGCAGTAAGTGCTGATTCATCGCTTTGTTCATCCAAAAGATGTAAGCCAGAAAACTGTTTTTACCGAAGGGCAAGGGCGGAGGTCGAGGAATCTGATTTGGTAATTGTGAATCATAGTTTACTTTTTTCTTTAATGGGTGCTGGATTTGGACCAAATGATGACAAGGGAGGGGTTATGTTCGCCAATGATTTTGTTATATTTGATGAAGCTCATGAAATGCCTGAGGTTGCGGGCGACCATCTAGGATTATCGATTAGCTCATGGGCATTAGAAATGAGTGTAAGGAGGATCTTTAACCCAAAGAAACGAAAAGGACTCATATCACGGATCGGGAGGAGCGTGGACTTTGAAGCCGTAGAAAATGCGGAATTTGCAGTAGCGGACTTCTTTCAATACTTACATGCAAAAACCCTGGGAGGAAAGGATCGTATCCGACTTTTAGAGAAGGGTGTTTTACCCATGGAAGTATTTCCGCCCTTGAGTAGACTATGCCGATGCTTAGTGGAGCTCGGTGAGTTAACGGATGATGAATCCCTGAAGATGGAATTAAAAGATCAAGCCCGAAGAATGCAGGGATACCTAAATGGTTTATCCGAGGTGATTGAGCTTAAGGATAATAATTCTGTTTATTGGATTGAACGAACAGGGAAGCAGAATCAGATCATTCACCTACGAAGTGCCCCCCTGGAAATTGCAAAAGTCTTACAAGGACAACTTTTCTCCCGAGATGTTTCTGTACTCATGACGAGTGCGACATTAACCCGTAAGGGGAATGCATCTGCCTTTCGATCCACGATTGGTGTGGAGCATGTGGAAGAGGGAATAGTAGATTCTCCTTTTGATTATGAGTCTAATCTACAAATAAGGGTTTTAGCCGACTGTCCTGATCCTATGTCCAACAACCGCTTACCCTATTTAGAGTACATGGTTGAAGTGCTACACGGCTGCGCTACCAGTATAGAGGGTGGGACATTAGTTTTGTTTACCAATTATTCGGATCTGAAGTTTTGTTATCAAAATTTGCTGCCACGATGGAAGAAATTAGGACGATCAGTCTATGCACAAGGGGAAGGGCTTTCGAGGTCCGATCTACGAGATAAAATGATTGAAGAACAGGATGTTCTGCTTTTAGGTGCGGAAAGTTTTTGGAAAGGCTTTGATGCGAAGGGACCTTGTCTATCCCAAGTTATCATTACCCGATTACCCTTCGAAAATCCGAGTCATCCCGTACTCGAGGCAAAATCAGAGGTTTTGGGGAAGGAGGGTAAAAGTGCTTTTATGGAACTTACTTTACCCTCTGCAGTAATTCGTTTGAGGCAGGGAATGGGGCGCTTAATAAGATCTAAAAATGATGTCGGTGAACTGGTTATTTTAGATTCTCGAATATTAAAAAAAGGATACGGAAAGGATTTTATAAGAGAATTTCCTAAAAAAGACTATGAAATTATAAATTCAACCGATCTTTTGCCTAATCTTTTCAATGAGGAGTAAAAGAATCTTGAACTTTCTTAATAAATTTTCAAAATTGACCTTTCCCTTTTATTGGTATCAATAGTTAATTCTTACCTTTCCCTACAATATGATTTTAACCTCACATGGACATAGCGATGTTGGATTCGTTCGTGAAAAAAACGAAGATTCTTTCTTAGTTGATGAGCATCGGGGAATATATGCAGTGGCGGATGGAGTAGGAGGACTTCCTTTTGGGGCATTGGCAAGTAAGCTGGCCGTTCAATTTTTTAAATCATCTATTTACGATACAGATGATTGTACTACCGAGCAGGAGTTAAGGTTACTTGCTCATTCCATTCACCATAACATTGTAGAATGTGGTACCATTGTGGGGGGAGAAAATGGGATTGGTTGTACTTTTTCCGGGCTTCGCCAAGTGGGCGATAAAATGGTTTTTGTACATGTGGGGGATTCTTCTATCTATATCCATGATGAAAATGGACTGAACAAGGTTTCGAAGTGTCATACGCTCGGAGATGAACTAATTGACAAACATGGACCAGATGCAGCGATAGATATGCCCGAGCACTACATGCACACGCTTACCCGTTGTATGGGGCAAGACATCGACTTTGAGGTCGATATCGGAGAGATTGCAATGGTACCTGGAAGTTCGATTCTAATTTGTTCAGATGGAATAACCAACATGATTGAATTGCCTGAAATCGAAAAAATGATCAACGAATTAGATCCGACGTCTCTTGTCCACTCGTTGATTGATTTGGCAAACCAAAATGGTGGAACTGATAATTCCACAGCTGTTTGTCTCAAAATTTCTTAAACTGCCACCTCTCTTATGTCTGAGAGAATCAGCCTGTATCTTGAAAAATTAGCGAAGAATCCTGATAATTTGCTTAATCGCTTTAGCTTGGCACAAGTTTACTATGAAACCGGTGAATACGAAGAGTCCATCCTTCACCTCCGAACTTGTTTTGAAAAAAGAAATGATTGGATGATGGTTGCGTTACTTTTAGGAAAGGCATTGATCGCAGTTGAGCAAAAAGAAGCGGCTTGCGAACCACTGAAGCAAACCATTACTCTTGCTCAGAAGCAAGGACATGAAGACCCCGAGCACGAAGCAAGAACTCTTTTGGCAGAATGCGTGGAGTCTGAAAGTGTTTGATCTATATTGGTGCTTTCAATTTCTTTCCTGAAAGTAAGGAAATCGTTATAGAATGACGAGTTTAACCAATAGTATATCGCTCGTTAGTGGACTCACCATTGTTTCTCGATTCCTTGGCCTTTTTCGAGATGTTCTTTTTTTTACCTGTTTCGGAGTTTCTGCGATCGGAGATGCTTTCATTCTCGCATTCACATTACCCAATCTGTTCAGAAGAATGCTTGGGGAAGGTACCTTGAGTTCTGCCTTTATCCCGGTTTATTCGGAGGTAAAAGAATCCCATTCTCTACAAAATGCAAACGATGTCCTGAATCAGGTTTTAACGAGATTATTTTTCCTCCTCTGTATAATATCGATTGTTGTATGCCTTTTGTCATGGTGCGCCTCAAACTACTATTGGGTAGAAGGTCAGAAGTGGATCGATGGTTTTTTCTTAAATTCTATTATTTTTCCCTATGTTCTTCTCATATGTATATCCGCTATTATAGTCGGGGCATTAAATACACATAAAAGTTTTTTTGCCGGTGCCTTCTCCCCCATTATTCTAAATATCGCGATGATTGGGGGCTTGGCATTTTGCTACTTTGGCATGTCTTGGCGGGGTTTGGATTTGGGGATGGCATTATGTGTCGCAGTCCTGGTCGGTGGAATATTCCAGACCGTTTGGCCGTGGATTCAATTAAGGCAATCCTTTGATTGGCGGTGGAAGTTTAATTTTTCGAGCTCCTCTGGATTGGAAAAAATAAAAGGACTCTTTTTGATCGGTGCTTTTAGTGCAGCAGTTTCGCAAGTTAATATCATGGTATCCCGTTTCTTGGCTTACCGCTTGGAGGATGAGGGGACATTATCGTACCTTTTTCTTTCTGCTCGTTTGATTGAACTTCCACTTGGAGTTTTTGCGATTTCGATCTCAACGGTTGTTTTTCCACAATTATCCAAGGCATTTCAAAAAGAGCAAAATAACGAGTACAAAAATTATTTTGCCCGGGGATTTCGATTAACAATGGGCTTGATTATACCAGCAGCAATCGGATTAGCCCTGCTGTCAGATTCTATAGTAAGCGTGTTTTTTCAATGGGGAGAATTCGGAGGCAAAGATGTTATGCTCGCCTCTGAGGTTCTTGTTATTTCTTGCTTTGCTTTACCCTTTTATGCAATGGCAGCCTATTTTGTAAAAGCATTTCATTCCCAAAAGAACATGAAGGCTCCATTACATGCTGCGGTCATTAGTTTATGCGTTAATTTTGTTTTGAGTGTATTGCTGATGCAATATTATGGAATGATTGGACTGGCGTGGGCCAATGTAATTTCCGCCTGCTTACAAACTTTATTTCTGAGCACAAGGTTAAATGTTTTTAATCTAAAAACTCTTCTCGGAGAAAAAAACTTTTCAGTAAATAGTATTATTATCTCTTCCTTTGCCATGCTGGGAATATTATGGTTCACCATTCAGCAGGAGTATTTTGGGGAGAGTAAGCTATCGAGCGTTATGGAATTAATGGTTTTGATCCCAATAGGGGTATTCGTATATGGAATTTCTCTAGTAGTCTGTGGATTTCCTGAACTCAAAAAATACCGGAAGAAAATATCGTTCGGTTTTTTTAGTAATGAACAATAAGTAAGTTCTTACTGTGAACGTGGGGTTGACAAAATTGGCAAGATTGAGACTACTATTATAGATAATAAACTATGATTAAAAGATCTCATGCCCAATTTGGTTTTACACTAG
>JABGUO010000142.1 GCA_018646565.1 Opitutia bacterium
ATGGAAAGATACTGACTCGCTGCAAGTGTGGTCGTATTCGAATTTAACATTAATGGCATATTTTTATATTCGACTTAATCGAATAAAACTTTAACCGATCGGGCAGATTCATTAAAAGTTTCGACTGGGCACAAAGTTCCTAAGGCCTAAGAAACTGCTAAGAGATCATCCCAACTTGTGGTGTAGCGGGGCGTTCTCATTTCCCGACGCATGCTCCATTTTTGTTTCACCCCTTGAGCACCGAGGAAAGCACAGGCTTGTCCGTATTGTGAGGCCACCTCCTCAAATGCATCCACGAATTCCTTCCGTCTTGGATTACCATGCTCCTCAAAAAGAAGGCCTTGCTGTGCCCCCTTCGGAATTAGGTCGATCAGTAAAACACCTGCTTTCTTATAGGCATATCCCTTACGATAAATCGAACGGAGCAGGGACTTGGCATTTTTCACCACCCGGATCAAATCGTCGGTGGGTTCATCAAAAGCAAGCGTTCGGGCATTGGAATATTGTTCCTGGTCTTCGCGAAAACGATTGGTTTTTATAAAAACCTGCAGGGCGGAGGCAAGGGATCCCTCCGAGCGGATCTTACGGGTCGCTTTAACTGCGTAGTTCGCCACCGCCTCCTCTAATTCGGACAGGCTTTCAACCGGTCGGCCAAAGGAGCGGGAAGAACAGGTGTTTTTACGGGGCTGGGGAACCTGCTCCATTTCCAGGCAGGGAATTCCCGAGAGTTCCCGTTGAGTACGCTCCAAGGTGACTCCTCCAATGGATCGAATCATCGAAGAAGGAGCCCGGGCAAAGCGGAGGGCGTTAGTTAAGCCGACCCGTTGCAAACGAATACTCAACCTGGGCCCCACCCCCCAGATATCCTCGACCGGAATACCGCTGAGTACCTCATCCTGCCCGGCCGAAACCTCAAAACAACCGGTCTTTTTTTTCTTAGCCAGACGATTGGCTAATTTTGCCAATGTCTTGGTTTTTCCAAGCCCAATTGAAATCGGTATACCCGTCCAACGGCCCACCGTTTTACGAATACGCTGACTCAAAAGCAGTGGGGATTGAACTCCGCTCAGGTTTAAAAACGATTCATCAATCGAATAAATTTCCATATCCGGGGCAAACCGGGCCAGTACCGAAGTGACCCGTCTAGACATATCGCCATACAATTCATAATTCGATGAAAATACCGTCACTCCATTCCACTCGCAGAGTTTTTTAATTTGGTGATAAGGAGCGCCCATAGGAATACCGAGGGCTTTGGCTTCATTGGAACGGGCCACCGCACAGCCGTCATTATTGGAAAGTACAATGACCGGTCTATTTCGTAATGCGGGACGGAAGACCCGTTCGCAGGAAACATAAAAATTATTACAATCCGCCAGGGCAATCATAAGGAATGAATCACACTAGTGACCACTCCCCATAAATGCGTATCATCTTCTTCCCTCAACAAAATCGGTTGGAATTTTGAATTTTCCGGCATGAGCCAGGACTTTCCTTTTTCCTTCCGAAAACGCTTTACGGTTAATTCTCCATTCAAGGCAACAATCACAACTTTTCCATCCGACACCCGGGCACTGCGGTCAACGACCAGAAGGTCGCCATCATGGATACCAGCGCCAATCATGGATTCTCCATTCGCCCGAACAAAAAAAGTGGCATTGGGTTCCCGTACTAAATGAGTATTCAAATCAAGGGAACCTTCCAGGTAATCATCGGCCGGTGACGGAAAGCCTGCTGATACCCCACAAGCATAGAGAGGTAATTGATTTTCCCGTTCCCGAACAAACCGTAATACCCGCTCTACCTGGCTAACCGGTATGCGTACAGGTTGAGTTTTTTCACCATAAAGATTACTCCCCTTTGGACGCCCTGCTCCGTTTCTTTTTCCTCCTCTTGTCATTACTTTGAAATATGTTACAAATTTCAAAAAAGCAAGAAAGGAGATCAAATGTGATCTAAAAACCTGATACTAACGATTTATAAATGTGGATTCATTAAACAAACAAAATTCTATTACTCATTTTATCGTCGGGGCATCCCGAGGAATTGGCCGGTCATTAGTTGATCAATCCATACAAAACGGACACAGTGTGACTGCATTGTCAAGAACGCTTCCGATTGAACCTGTTACAGGCTGTGACTGGATCACAGGGGATGCAACCCAACCGGAGGCATTTCTTGATCAACTGCCTGAAAAGATCAATGCCCTAACTTTCTGCCCTGGAAAAGTAATTCTTGGACCAGTTAAAAGGTTAAAACCCGAACAGATGCTCGAGGCTTACCAGACAAGTGTATTGGATGCATTTACCTTGGTTCAGGCACTTTTACCACGGCTTGAAGGTTCGGTGGTGTTTATTTCTTCGGTGGCTGCAACCACTGGCCTACCCAGTCATTGTGCAATATCAGCCGCAAAATCAGGGCTCGAAGGATTCGCCATTGCCCTTGCCGCTGACCTGGCCCCCAAAGTACGGGTCAATGTAGTGGCACCAACCTTGACACCCACAGAAATGGGTTTAGGAATGGTCGGTGGAGATAAAATGATTCCTTTAATTGAAAACAAACATCCGTTAAAAGCAATTCCCGCAGTGGAAGAAATTGCTGGAACCATTTCCTTCCTTCATTCCCCTGCCGCAAATTCAATTACTGGGCAAATTCTCAAAGTAGACTCAGGGTTGTCTAACATCCGCCTAAATGATCGCTGATCCAACCTCGAGCCCGAGTGGTGGAAAAGTTTTGGTCTGGTTTCGCAAAGACCTGCGGTTAGCTGACAATCCATGCCTGAAAGCCGCATTAAATTCGGGAAAAAAAATCATCCCGGTTTATATTTGGAACAAAGAGGAAGGAGGAGAATGGAGTCCGGGTGCAGCCGCCCGTTGGTGGCTTCATCAAGCACTTGCCAGTTTAAGTAAAGATATAAAGGACCTCGGCGGTTCTCTCATTTTAAAAAAAGGAAAAGCAGAAGATATACTTCCTGAAATAGCGGAGAATTTTGAAGCAGACACCCTCTATTTTGGCAGAACCTATGATCCAGCAGGGCTCGCCACCGAGAAAGCAGTGGAACTTGCATTTGCGAGTCGAAATGCCAAGACCGAATCATTTAACACCAGTTTATTACAGGAACCCTGGGAAGTGAAAAACGGCTCAGGCCGCCCCTTTCAGGTTTTCACTCCCTACTGGCGCAAATCGCGGGCTGGTATCTACCGGGAACCAGCTCAGTATTCCCTGCAAAGTTTATCTTTTTCTAAGCAAGATTCTAATGGGCTTGATCTTGATGAGTTGGAACTTCTTCCCGAACACGATTGGCATTTAAAACTTTCCAAACATTGGGAAGTTTCTGAAGGTGCGGCCCACAAACTCATTCAGCGGACTGCTGATGTAATTACTCGTTCTTATGCCACTGCCCGAAATATTCCCTCAAAAGATGGTACATCCCGGCTATCTCCCTACCTTGCCTGGGGATTAGTAAGCCCGAGGCAAATTTGCCAAGCCGTATTGGACGCGGATAATGACTGCGGGCATCGCGGTGAAAATAAATACCTCGTGGAAATTGGCTGGCGCGAATTTTCTTACCAACTACTCTATCACTTTCCCCATATTGCGGATCAGCCCCTTCGGGAAAAATATTCCAGCTTTCCTTGGCTTGATGATAAGAAATCTCTTCGTGCCTGGCAGTTTGGAAACACTGGATACCCGATGGTGGATGCCGGGATGAGGCAACTCTATGAAACTGGATGGATGCACAACCGGGTGCGCATGGTAGTCGCTTCATTTTTAGTAAAGCACCTGCTTATTTCCTGGCAGGATGGTGCACGCTGGTTTTGGGATACCTTAGTGGATGCTGATCTCGCCAGCAACACCCAGGGCTGGCAATGGGCAGCAGGTTGCGGTGCCGATGCAGCTCCTTATTTCCGTATTTTCAACCCAATTACACAGGGCGAAAAATTCGACGGCAAAGGAGAATACGCCCGTAAATGGATCCCCAGCCTAAAGGAACTACCCGGAAAATGGGTGTTTAAACCCTGGGAAGCTCCCCCCGACCTTTTGCTGGTAAGTGATGTCTTTTTGGGCACTAACTACCCCCACCCCTGTGTGGATCACAAAGAAGGACGGGCCCGGGCTCTTGCCGCACTCGCGTCAATCAAAGAATCGTAACCTGAAAATGTTTCGGACGGAACTTTTTCAATCATCGAATTACCGCACCATGGCAACGGCTTTATTTCCCCTCTCTACTCAGTACAAATGAAAACCTCTATTGTTTGGTTCCGAAAATCTCTACGCCTGCATGACAACCCTGCCTTAATGGCAGCGTGCGAAAATGAACAGATCGATTCTATCTTACCACTCTACATCATTGACCCCGATATATTCGGAGGGAAATTTGAGAATTGGAGCCCCAACCGATTACGGTTTTTAATCGAAAGTTTATCCGATCTAAACAAACAACTTTCCACGCGATACGGTAGTCAGTTAGTACTGATTGAAGGCAAAGCAGAAGATGTATTTGAAAACCTTGAAGGCCTGTTGGGGAAATCCTGGAATTCCCTTTACTGTGAATATTGCTCCGATCCATGGGAACGAAAAAAATTCTCCGTCATCCAAAAAACACTCTCGGAAAAAAATCAGGCGATTCAACTTCAATCCATTGATTCCTTTCACACGATCTTAGATGTGGAAAAAGTAATTTCCTC
>JABGUO010000143.1 GCA_018646565.1 Opitutia bacterium
ACTCCGGAAGAAAACCTAGCCATGATTGAAGACTCAGTTCGCTACCTGAAAGCACAAGGTAAAGAAGTGGTATATGATGCCGAGCATTTCTTTGATGGTTATTTAAGTAATCCGGAATATGCCTTATCAACACTGGCTGCTGCTGAAAAAGGGGGCGCTGATTTTTTAGTACTTTGCGAAACTAATGGGGGTAAGCTCGTACCACAAGTGAAGGAAATAACCGAAACTGTGGTTAAGAAATTTCCGAATACAAAAATAGGAATGCATTGCCATAACGATGCTGGAGTGGGAGTTGCAGTAAGTTTAACCGGAATTGAGGTCGGTGCAAAAATGGTACAAGGAACTATGAATGGATACGGGGAAAGAAATGGAAATGCAAACCTGACCACCATTATTCCCAATCTTGAATTGAAGATGGGGCATACCACAAATTGCAGCGACCACCTTTCGAAACTCCGAGACCTTTCTTTCTTTATTGATGATTCAACCAACCTGAGACCTGACATTCGTGCCCCCTATGTAGGTGCCGCATCCTTTGCCCATAAAGGAGGCGTGCATGCCGATGCCGCCTCTAAGTCCAATCGAAGTTACGAACACATTGACCCTGCTTTAGTTGGAAACCGTACCCGAGTTTTAGTATCGGATATGTCTGGACGAAGTAGCATCATGATGAAGGCAAAGGAAATGGGAATGGAAGTTGACGGTCGATCGCCCGAAATGAAATCATTCCTTGAAGAATTAAAAAGGTTAGAATTCCAAGGGTATGAATTTGAAGCGGCAGATGCTTCCTTTGATTTATTACTGAAGCGTTTTCTAAGAGGTGAAGATTCTGCGTTTAAAGTTCTGCGTTATCATGTCGGAGTTTCGAGCGATGGAAGCGAAGAGGAATCCAAATCGGAAGCAACTGTTAAACTGATGGTTAAAGATGAAATTCGACATACAGTTGCCGAAGGGAATGGACCGGTTTCGGCTTTAGATCATGCTCTTAGGAATGCCCTAGAAAAAGATTTTCCGTTCATCCAGGAAGTCCGCTTAATTGATTTTAAAGTTAGAATCTTAGAGAGTAATCTTGGAACAGATGCAATTACTCGAGTCCATGTAGAATCCACTGACGGGAATAAAACTTGGGGGACAGTAGGCGTGAGTGATAACGTAATTACCGCAAGTTGGGAAGCACTGGTAGATTCAGTATCGTATAAAATTCAATTTGCATCCTAGGTAAATTCATGCACGCGGACACGCGGTCCGGTGGGTCGCCATATTTTTGGATTTGTTGATCTAAAACATACGTTCGTAGGGATGCCTAGATTAGCAGCTAAATGAGATGGCCCCGAGTCATTTCCCCAAAATTGGGCCACTCCTTTCAACAGAATTTCTTTATATCTCTCTATCGAATTGGGTACTATCATTTGAATTCTATCCGAATTACAAAATGTTTCATTCTTAAATAATTCTAAGGCGTCGCGATCTGCTTCTCCGAAAGAAAAAACCACTTGGTTTTCTTGATTATTGTGCAACCAATCATCCGATAACTTTTTATAAAATGAAAAAGGAATATTTTTAGTTTTTGCCCCACTACCTGAATGGATCCAAAGGATGGAATTTTGTACCCAATGATCGCCCAAGTAGGGAGTAGACAAAAAGGAATCCGGGATATTGATGCACAGTGCGTTAAACATAGATTCAATGATATGAGGAGGGAATGTAGGCTTTGAGGGTAAAATAAAAATGTCTTGGACATAATATTCTTTAAGTTCAGTAATCCACTCCTCGTCTTTCCAAAATGTAAAGATATCTGAATTTCGTAAACGATTACCAAACTGAGATATTCCGAGATCTAATTCGAAAAATTCGGTATTCTTCTTTTTCGATTCAATCAAACAGAAATAAGAAGGTTTTGTGAGAACGAAAACTTCATCATAGGAACTTTGTATGAAGTGAAGTAATGGAAGGCTTAAAATAAAATCCCCTAACCCACCGCCTCGGACAAGAACAGCACGGCACTTTTTTTTCTCTGGTAAAGAGAGTTTTGTTTCAAAATTCAAAAACCGACTTTAATCAAGATGCTCTTCAATAAAAGCCCTGATTGCTTTTGGATCAGAATCCACAAAATATTTTTTACTCTTTTTTCCATTCAATTCTTCAAGTGTAGTTGAAGTAGGAATAGATAGTGATGCTTTTGGATAAACACTGGGAAACTTGGCAGGGTGTGCGGTGGCAAGAATGAGGTATTTTTCAGATGAATCTAGATCTTTAAAAGCGCAGGCAGTATGCGGATCCACCAAGTAGCTATATTCCTCCATTACCTGTTTAATAATTTGTGGTAGTTCTTCATCACAAACTGAAGAACTCGAGAAACCATCCACATTGAAATGCTCGAAAGAATATTTTCCTTTTTCACTAAAGGTTGCCATTACTTGACGAAGTTTTTTTGAATCTCCTCCAAGAATAAAATAAAGTAGCCTTTCGAAATTAGAAGCCACTTGAATATCCATTGAAGGTGCTAGACTTGGAGAAACATTCTCGAGCGAATATTCACCAGATTGAAAGAGGCGATGTAAGACATCATTCTGATTCGTTGCCACGCGAAACCCTTTTATGGGCAAGCCCATTTTAGTTAGTAGCCAACCTGCAAAAACATTACCAAAATTTCCCGTTGGAACTACAAATGTTGTATTCTCACGTTCGTGCTTTTCTAACTGTAACCAAGCGAAAAGGTAATACACGGATTGAGCAAGTATCCGGGCGAGATTAATTGAATTAATCGCAGAAAGCCCGACTTTATTCTTAAATTCAAGATCGGAAAAAATCTCTTTAATTGCTCGTTGAGCATCATCAAAAGTTCCTTCAATTGCCAATGGATAAACGTTTTCTGCCTCCGTACAGGTCATCTGCCTTTCCTGTAATGGGGAAACTTTTCCGTCCGGAAATAAAATAAAAACCGTTACTCCTTTTTTTCCCAAAAGTCCCGCAATCGCTGCCGCTCCGGTATCACCGGAAGTGGCACCTAGTATCGTTAAAGGTTTACCATTCTTTTTAATCTGCTCTTCATAAATATTACCAAGGAGTTGAAGAGCAAAGTCCTTAAATGCTAAAGTAGGACCATGAAAAAGTTCTAGGATTTTTAAATTCTCGTGCAATGAAACAATGGGAGCAATCTCCCGATGAGAAAATCGAGAATAGGAATCATTCACTAATTTCCGCAAATTATTTTCTTCTATATCGGAAGCAAATAAACGAAAAAATGAAAAACACAATTCCGGGTAACTCATATTCTCCCAATCCGAAAGATAAGAAGTAATATCAGGAAATTCGTCCGGTAAGTAAAGACCTCCATCTGGAGCCAATCCCTGTGCCACTGCTTCTGAAAAGCTTACCGAACCCGCCTGCCCTCGGGTACTGACGAATCTCATTAAATAAACTCTCCTACTTTCCTAAATCAAATGCCTGATGAGCAACTCTGGTTGCATCATCTCCATTATCGGGATTAACCGCCACTGAAATCTTGATTTCAGAAGTGCTAATCATCAACATATTTATTCCTGCATTGGCAAGTGCTTCAAAGAATTTGGAGGCTACGCCTGAATGAGAGCGCATTCCCACGCCAACTACAGAAACCTTTGCAATATTCGTACTTTTCCCAAGTTTACCAGCAGACTGGTCCAGGAAATGAGCTTTTAAAGCTTTTTCTGCCCGGAAGGCGTCTTCAGTAGGAACTGTAAAGGTTAGGTTTGCTTTACCATTACGAGCAACATTCTGAACGATCATATCTACCACCACATCGGATTCGGACATGATCTTAAAAATTGCCGCAGCCGCACCCGGTCGGTCAGGTAATTCGGTAATACTTAATCTTACTTGGTTTTTATCAATGGCTACACCACTTACCAGTGTATCCTCGAGGGATTTTACTTTTTTCTTCACGGTCGTTCCTGTTTTGTTTGAAAAGGTTGAGCGAACTTCAAATGGAATATTATGTTTTTGGGCGAATTCAACTGCCCGTGTTTGCATTACCTTGGAGCCACTGCTTGCTAATTCCAGCATCTCCTCGTAATTAATAGCCGGTATTTTGCATGCATTCGGGACTATGCGAGGGTCTGCTGTATAGACTCCCTCCACATCAGTGAAAATTTGACAACTTTTGGCATGTAATGCACCGGCGAGAGCAATCGCACTTAAATCTGACCCGCCCCGCCCGAAAGTGGTAACATCTCCATGATCACTCACCCCCTGAAAGCCTGCCACTACCACTACATTACCCGCCCGTAATTGCTTACGAATATCTCCCCCTCTTACTTCTCGAATACGGGATTTGGTATGGATTCCTTCCGTAATAATTTCTGCCTGCCATCCTGTTCGGGAAACAGCGGGCACCTTCAAGGCATGGAGTGCAAGAGTCATCAGGGCAATGGTTTCTTGTTCACCGCAAGTCATTAAAACATCCATCTCTCTTTCAGTCGGGTTTTTTAAAATTGCACTTGCCCGCTCAATTAACTGATTGGTTACGCCAGCTCGGGCAGAGACCACCACCACCACTTGATTACCTTCGGTTAAAGTGCGTTTAACCCTTTTCGCAACCCGCTTAATGCAGTCAACATCGGCGACCGATGTGCCACCAAACTTTTGTACAACGATACTCATTCTTCTTTATAACAATTGGGATCAAACATACGAAATAAAACTGGCTTCTCTTTTACACCATCTAATTGTTCTAACGAATCGATTGCTAATCCGATTGAATGCTCATTAGTTTGGTGAGTAGTTAAAATAATCGATGCCGATTCAGACTTCTCGTCAGGAGTCTGAGAAACTGTGGCAAGACTGATTCCATGGACTGCTAAATTTTCAGCCACCTTTGCTAATTTACCGGGACGATCATCCACGCTAAGCCTCAAATAAAAACAACCTGAAATTTCCTGAGAAGGTGCCGGTTTACATTCATCTGGAGTTACATGTAAAAGCTTGGGAGGTAATGCACTGCCCTGCATGCCTTTAACCACATCCACAATATCACTAATTACGGATCCGGCAGTGGGGTCCTGCCCTGCTCCCCTGCCCGTCAAAACAACTGTTCCCACAACTGTTCCTGTCAGGCTAATTCCATTGAAAACTCCATCTGTCTGGGCAATAATTTCATTAATCGGAACTAACGCTGGGTATACTCCGACCGAAACATAATTTTGCTCGAAGCTTCGGCGAATTACCCCGATTAATTTTATCTTACAATTTAGATCCCGGGCAGCGGCTAAATCTTCATTTGAAATCCTACGAATTCCCTCCACCGTGGTGTCTTTTAAATCAATCCACATTCCATGGGCAAGGTAGCCAAGGATAACCGCTTTATGGGCCGCATCAACCCCATCTAAGTCTAAAGCTTCATCCGCTTCCACATAGCCTAACTCACGGGCATCTCCCAGTACATCATCAAAGGTGGCTCCTTCATTCTCCATTCGAGTCAGGATATAATTTGAGGTACCGTTCATTATTCCGTAAATCAACGGAAATTCATTCGCGACCAAGCTTTCACGAAGCACTTTAATGATGGGAATTCCTCCGGCAACACTGGCCTCAAAGGCATAACGAACGCCAGCAGTTTCTGCCGCTTTAAATAATTCATCACCATGATCGCAAATTAATGCTTTGTTGGCAGTTATTACTGATTTCCCCATGCTAAAGGCTCGGAGGGTCAACTTTTTTGCTTCTTCAATTCCTCCTATTAGTTCGCAAACAATATCAATATCAGGATCTTCAACAATCGAGAGTGAATCTGTGGTTATGCATGTTGGATCTATTGCGAAAGCTCTTTTTTTTGATAACGAACGAACAGAAGCACGAGTCGGAATGAGTTGGACTCCAAGAATTCTTTCCCATGCCTTTTCGTTTTCTACTAAATGCTTCCAAGTTCCCTGTCCCACAGTACCAAAACCAAGAATACCAACTCGTAAGACTTTTTTTTCATTCATAACAAACTTAGTAGAAATAGTTTTAAATTTTATTTTTTTTCTGAAAACGATTTTCAGTTCCTTCACGAAGGCGGATGATATTCGAACGGTGTCTCCATACAATCCAAGCCATTATTACAAAAGCCAAGGCAACCATTCCCATTTCACCAGAGGAGTCTTCATTAGACCAAGCAATGACAATCGCGCAGACTGGAAGACTTACCCCAAAACCAATTGAAGCAAGTGCAACATAGCGGGTTGAAAAAAAGATAATGACCCATGTGACCAACCCTAAGAATAAACAACCTGGCATAACCCCAAGCAATCCTCCCATTGTGGAAGCAACTCCTTTTCCTCCGCGAAAGCGTGTAAATATGGGATAAGTATGCCCAAGGACGGCACCGGGCAATCCCCATAATCCAAGAGTAGAATCTCCTGAAAAAGAAATCCATGGAAAAAGAAACCATGTGGTGGCAAGCAA
>JABGUO010000013.1 GCA_018646565.1 Opitutia bacterium
GGATATCAGGATCGGATCAAAATTAGTTAACTAAGTGCGGCTAGTGCGTCTTTGGTTTCATTTAACTTAGCCTCATTTTCGAGTAGTTGGTGTCTCGCACCTTCGATAATATGGGGAGGGGCTTTGGAGGTAAATACCTCGTTTGCTAATTTCCCTTTTACCGAGTTTACCACTTTTTCTAACTGGGCAAGCTCTTTATGTAACCTTGCTTTTTCAGCGTTGAGATCCACCCCAGTTGAAAGGTCAAGGTAGATTGAACCGAACGGAGAAACTAAGGCAGGCATACCGGAGGGGGCAAGCTCCACCCGATTAAGGCCAGCTGCACCCACTGTAATAAGGATTGATTGGGTATGGCGTTCGAGCACTTTTGCTTTTTCATCATCGGCAAGAAAAGAAAAGACAACATTTCGATTGTTGGACAGTTTTCGGTCGGCTTTTAGAGAGCGCATGGAAGTGACCAGTTCTCGAATATTTTCCATTTCTTCCAATACGCGAGTATCTAGCTGAAGACCGCCTATCCCAATTTTCTCCAGTAGATCTTTTCCTGATTCTGGACTCACTCCCTGAATCGAGTTACCGTTAGAAAATCCTAGCAGCGTCCATAATTCCTCAGTAATAAAAGGAGTAACCGGATGGAGAAGTAATAGAATCTGGCGGAGGCAAATGTCTTGAATTGCGAGACAGGTATCTTTCGATTCTTCCTCTTGGACTCGAGACTTGGAAGCCTCGATATACCAATCACAGAAATCATTCCAAAAGAATCGATAGATCGTTTGTAAAACGGCATTGAATTCATATTCAATATAAAGCTTTTCTACCTGGTCAAGAGTTTCAACCAGGCGAAGCAAAATAGCCTGATCATCGTTGTTTACCCTTTCACAATTCATGCGAAGAACAATCAATTCGAGCATTGAATTATCTTCCAATGGAGCAGACATCAGGCGGAATCGGGAAACATTCCATAATTTATTACAGAAGTTCCTTCCCTGTTCGATTCGTTCTTCGGAAAAGCGAATATCCTGACCCTTTGGCGCAATACTCATTATTCCATGTCTCAATCCATCCGCACCATACTTTGCAATTAGATCGAGCGGGTTTGGAGAATTACCCAATGATTTAGACATTTTCCTGCCCTCTCCATCGCGAATAATTCCAGTGAAATAAACATCTTGAAATGGAATTCTTTCAGCGAGTTCCGAATCCGGAATTGCCTGTTCGGGCTTGTAAGAGCGGCCTTTAAATTCGAGACCGGCCATAATCATACGGGCGACCCAAAAAAAGATGATGTCAGGTCCTGTGACGAGGGCGGAGGTGGGGTAAAAATAATCTAGGCCTTTTTTCTCCATTGACTCGTCGTCTGGCCAACCAAGTGTTGCCAAAGGCCAAAGCCAGGAGGATGCCCAGGTATCGAGTACATCATCATCCTGTTCCCAGTTTTCAATATCCGAAGGGGGCTTTTCTGAAATATGCCAATTACTGGGATCGGATCGCATCTTTCCCTTCTTATACCAAACTGGAATGCGGTGCCCCCACCAAAGCTGTCGGCTGATACACCAATCCTGTATATTGTCGAGCCAATGCAAATAAGTTTTCTCCCATCTTTGCGGGTAAAATTTGATATGGCCATCCTTCACCGCTTTTTTGGCTTCTTCCACTCGCGGATATTTGAGAAACCATTGTTCAGAAAGGCGTGGTTCAATCGGTACATCGGCCCGTTCCGAGAAGCCCACATTATTTTGATGTTTTTCTTCCGCGATCAGATTGCCATCCTCTTTAAGTTGAGCCGCAATTAGTTTTCGGGCAGAAAAACGTTCCTTACCTGCATAGTCGGGCCCCGCCAATTCGTTGAGAGTTCCATCCGGGTGCATGATTTCGAGCATCGGCAGATTGTGCCTCTGTGCGATTTCAAAATCGAGCCGGTCATGGGCTGGGGTTATTTTTAAAATCCCGGTCCCAAAGTCTTTTTCCACTGCTTCGTCGGCAATGATCGGAATTGCTTGAGAATTGATTGGCCGCATTACATGCTTACCTTTCAGATTTACCCACTTTGGATCTTCCGGATGAATCGCCAAGGCTACATCGCCCACGATTGTTTCGGGACGAGTTGTGGATACTTCAACATAGGCACCAGGTGTCTCCAAAATTTGGTAACGAATTTTATAGAGAATACTTTGCTGGGGCTTCATGATCACCTCTTCATCCGATAGAGCAGTTAAGCTAGCCGGGCACCAATTGACCATTCTCTGCCCGCGGTACACATATCCTTTTTTGTAAAGTTTAACAAAAGCCGAGATGACTGCTTTCGAGTAATCCTCGTCAAGAGTGTGCACATTTCTTTCCCAATCACAGGAGCATCCCAGTTTTTTGAGCTGTTCTAAGATAATCCCTCCGTGCTTATCCCGCCAAAGTTTTGCATGGTCAATAAAGTTTTCCCGTCCCAGGTCCGTTCTCGACTTCCCCTCATTACGAAGTGCCTGTTCGACCTTGGTCTGAGTGGCGATCCCGGCGTGATCCGTTCCGGGTAACCAAAGGACTGACTTACCCTGTTGCCTTGCTCGCCTTGCCAAAATATCCTGTATCGTATTGTTGAGAACATGCCCCATTGTCAAAACACCTGTTACATTAGGGGGAGGGATTACGATTGAGTAGGCTGGCTTGGTGGCGTCCACATTGCCAGAGAAACACTTTTGTTTAATCCACTTGTTGTAGAGGCGGTCTTCCACTTCAGTGGGTTGGTATGCTTTATCCATGATGGTCTAAAATGAGTAGGTTAGTGGAAAATTTTTAGATGATATTGTGGAAATAGGGTGCTATATTTTATATCTGCCGTTGGGGCTCATCTTTCGACAGATTGCGATAACTATGAAATAAATACCTACCGATTGCGAGCAAAAGGGGGAGAATATCCTGATTGAAATAACTTTACCCCTTTTTTCTTTATTAGTGGGGTTAATACAATCCCCGCAGCAAATCCTCCAAGGTGCGCGGCCACGGCCACTCCACTGGCCGCTTTCATCGATTCCGGAAAAGCCAGTATTTGCTGAACGAACCACCATCCCAAAACCAAAAAGGCAGGTACTTGGAATGTACCCACTAGGATAATAATCCAGTAAAAGACTCGAACTCTGGCTCGTGGATAAAGTAGAAGATAACTTGCTATCACACCAGAAATTGCTCCCGACGCCCCTACCATGGGAATGGTGGAATCGGGACTGCTTAAGGCTTGGGCCAATGCGGCAAGCAGACCACAGGATAGATAAAATAAAAAATACCAAAGCTTTCCCATCGCTTCTTCCACATTATCGCCATACAGGTACAAAAAGAGCATGTTTCCAAGTAGATGGAAAATACCACCGTGACTAAACATAGAGGTGAGCACAGTAGTCCATTCCCACGCAATCGTTTCTAAGGAGAAATTGGATAACTGACCAAAGAACATCGAAGGAATAAAGCCAAAGCTTGAAAAGAATACCTGCTTTTCATCGGGTTCAAGCGGGAGTTGCCAGGCAAAAAATACCCACAGGTTACCGACTATTAATATCCAGTTGACCCACGGGAACGAGCGGGTCGGATTATCGTCTTGGTATGGGAAAAGAAACACAAATTCTACCTACCTAATCGAAAAAGGAAAGGCAACCGCGTTGAACCCGCTTGCCTGAAAGATGTAAAAATTATTATCATCCCAGTCCATGACAAATGAAGCACATGAAAGGCTGGCCGTTTTTAGAAGTGATTCCGGTATCACCCTTTCCTTTGGCCCGAATACCTATTTTATCGATTCTTCCGATCCCTTTCATAATATTGCCCTCAAAGCACTGGATCAGGATGATTATGTTCCCTTTTATATTGAAATTGCCAAGAGAGAAGGTTTGGGCCCCGAATTTCGGGATACTCTGATGAGAGAGATCGAGAACTTGGCTGATTCAGAGGATTAAACTAGTGTGAACAGAACGAGTTGAAAAATCGACCGTTCACACATCAATTACATCATCGCGGGAATTTTTAAAGGAGTCCTTATCCCTAGGCTTGCTTCCCTTGCCTGGCCGGATGGTGGAAAAATTCCCGCCAAAACTGTTCTTCAGGCTGGCCGCAATCCCTTTTCTGAATTTGGGCACCATTAATGCAAATCCAAACAAATCAGTCAGAATGCCCGGAGTAATTAATACGATCCCCCCGACCACGATCATTGCCCCCTCAATGAGTTTGTCGGTGGGGGGGCGACCACTCTTTAGTTCACTCTGAATTTTGGCCAAAGTGGACAGGCCCTGTTGCCGGGCGAGTGATGCCCCCAAAATCCCCGTAAACACAATCAATCCTATTGTCGGCAGAAATCCAATCCTCGCTCCCACCATGATCAAAAGGTAAAGCTCGGCAACGGGGATAAATATAAAAAAGAATAACAGACGACTAAACATAGTTAACACATTTTGCGCATCTCTTGAAGATAGACAAGAGAGATAGGTATCGCAGAAGTTAGTTTTACTATTTTCTTTCGCTTCATGCAATGAGAAGGAGTGCGTTGTCATTAAAGCGTACTCTCGATTCCTCACGACTAGTCATCGCGAGGAAGTGAACCGGTGGCGATCCACTGAAAGTAAGGGAGCGTACCCGCCACTCCCAATTCATTTCCATTTCCCCACTCTTTCTTTCCTTCACTTTCCAACTTTATAACCTATCGTAAAGCTGTTTGACAATTAGCCCACATTGTAAGTTTAATTATGCACATTTTCTTTTTATTATTATGAAAACAATACGGGTCTTATACTCTTTCCTCTTTGCTTCATCCCTTTGGTCGGCCACTCCCGTACCGTATTCGGGCAAGATTGATATTGGCGGAGTTAATTATTACGGGGAGGCTCAGTTTGCATTTTCCCTTCATGATGGGAATGGTACAACCCATTGGAGAAATGGTAATCAAGCAGGGGAAACCCTTAAGGTAGCGATTCGTAATGGCCGGTATAATGTTTTGCTTGGCGGTCAGGGGATGACTTCATTAGCACCGCAATTATTCCTGAATCATGATAAGCTTTATTTAAAAGTGGAAGTTGATACGGGGGATGGAAAAGGTCTTCGTCACCTTGCACCTGATCAATTAATAA
>JABGUO010000144.1 GCA_018646565.1 Opitutia bacterium
ACTCCCGAGGGTTACAACAGACCGTTGCCTGGAAAACCAGACCAATGGAGTCCCTATGATCGGAAATTCGGTGGTTTTTGGAAGGATGGAAAACACTGGAGTGAAATCGTGGCGGATGATGCAATTGACTACTTGTCAGAGGCTAAAAAGCATGCAAATAAAAATCCTTTCTTTGCCTATATTGCCTTTAACGCTCCCCATGACCCGCGACAGGCCCCCAAAGAATTCATTGATAAATATCCACTAACCCGAATCAAGGTTCCCTCCAATTTTCTCCCCATGTATCCCTATAAAGATAAAATCGGGTGCCCTCATGGACTACGGGATGAAAAGCTCGCTCCCATGCCTAGAACCAAACATGCCATTCAAGTAAATCGTCAGGAATATTACGCAATCATTACCCACATGGATCTTCAAATTGGACGAATCCTTGATTCATTAGAAAAATCTGGTATGGCAGACAACACCTATATCTTTTACTCCGCAGATCATGGATTAGGAGTTGGGCATCACGGATTGCTGGGGAAACAAAATCTTTATGAGCACAGCACTCGTGTCCCTTTTATTATCCAAGGACCTGCGATTCCAAAAGGAAAGCGAATTGAATCCCCGATATATTTACAAGATGTAATGGCAACCAGCTTGGCCCTAGCAGGAATTGAAAAGCCCAAACATGTGGAATTCAATGACATCTTACCCCTTGCTCTGGGAAAGACTAAGAAGTCTCCCTACAAAGAAATTTACGGTGCCTATTTGAATGTTCAACGCTCCATTACTAAAAATAACATCAAACTACTCGCTTATCCCAACGTACCCTTGCTCCGAGTTTATGATATTACCAAAGACCCTGAGGAAAAGAAAGACCTTGCACCCACTCAAAAAGGAAAGGCACTAATCAAAAAACTTTTTCCACAATTAGTGAAATTACAAAAGAAAATGGGGGATTCCCTTGATCTGCCTAAGTCATTTCCACTTATCGCATCCCAATAAGAGTTCGTTTTTGATAGAACTAATAATACAGCAACTTTTCACAATTTATAGATAGGTCGGTTAGTTACCAGCGCTGGCGATTTTTTCTGCTTTTAAGTAAATTTTTTAAAGAATAATTAATCAGTTTTATTTAACTGTAGGCAAATAAGCCGCCTTTTATCACGGGCAAAAAGGAAACCATCAGCGAAAGAAAAATGTGCTCTGGACTCAGAACCCAGAATTTGTTGACGAAATAAAATATCACAACTTTTTGATGATGCTTTTAAAATTACTAATTCACCGCTTTCCAATAAGACTACTATTTTATCGCGGACTCGGATCAAGTTACCTGCACCTATTGAAGGTGCTTGCCACATAATTGCGCCGTCCTCCAATCGAATGCATCTGATCACCGGACTTCTTTCCTGCCTCCCATGGAATCCATAAATATATTCTCCTAACGCCACCGGGGTAGAATAGTGACAATCCAATATTCCTTTTTTATGCCATAACTTTTTGAATTGCGGATTTTCAGTTTTAATTTCTTCCTGATATTGCCAAAGCCCTGCACCCAAATCGTAACAGGATGAAAGAAACACCCGATTCCCAATAATTAAGGGCGATGTTGCATTTACTGAGGCATTTATTGGGGAACGAAATGGAGTAAAAAATTCCTCGCTACCAGCATAAATATCCATCGCAAGGAAGCCTTTTCTCATAAAAGAAAGAGAAAATGATTTCCCGTTTGCAAAGAAAGGGAGAGAGGAGGAATAATCATTTCCGTATGGTTTACTGGACCATAATGTTTTCCCACTCGTTAAAGAAAAAGCAACGATTCCAACTGTATTTCCACCAACATCAAATATGACTCGATCCCCTACAATCAAAGGCGATGAGCATCTCCCAAAGAAACCCTTTGGTGATTGAAAGTCCTTCTTCAGATCGCGCACCCAAATTGGTTTCCCCGTTGTAATATCTATCCCATAAATGATTCCCTGAGCACCATGCGTTGCAATCAAGCCTCTACTTATCGATGGTGTTGAACGTGGTCCATTCCCCATCCCAAAACTATCTTGGTAGCCAGAAAAATAACTGTGCTGCCAAATTTCGGCTCCGCTATCAATATTCAAACGATGTACGATTTCATTCTCCCCAACTTGGTCATGAAAGTAAACAGATCTCTCATGTATTATTGGAGCCGACCATCCTGAACCAACTGCAATTTTCCATTTTATACCAAACTCTTTTCCTTCAGGAGGTAAAGAAATGGTATTGTTTTCGGATGAACCGTTATAGTTTGCACCAAGCCAATTACTCCAATTCTCTGCCATTAATTGGGGAATTGAAACCAATAAAAATGAGCCCATCAATACAAAGATAAAAAACATAATAAGTGCAACCGATCTGCTACGTTAATACTTTATTGAACATCATAAATTTCAGCTTTCTGGGCATCACCTAATCCAAGTTCTTTTGCGTATTGAAAAAGTAACAGCTTTTTTGCTTTTCTTTCAATAAATCCAAGCTCTTTCCTTTGCGTATTTAAAACGCTTAACGCTGCCCGATCGACAGAAAGAGGATTTTCACTCAGTAAAAGAGTTGATTCCCTACCTAAAAACTCTGCGTCAAATTGGCCGGCATTTGCAAATTGATAGTGACTGAGGTCCATTATCGAATAAAGCCGGTTTTCCCAAAGTTCAGGAATCGCTAAAATTTCAGCGACAGTTGCTGGTGCTAAAGTTGGTTTATTTAAGAACCTTTGGTAATTTGAAATTGCACCCGTGGTCATGTTTGCTGATGCACCCTCGATCCCTAGGCTCAAATGATCCATTGCAACCGATAAATTAATCCAAAATACATCGTTTAGAAAAAGGATACTGGGAAGATAGCTTTTCCTTTCTTCCGCGATACGCATTAATCTGTCTTGAGGATATTGAAGAAAAAATCTCGCCCGGTCATGAATTGTGGGTGGCATAGGGCTATCATGTAGCCAAATCGAGTTGAAGTAATTTTGATTACGCGAAGATACCACTTGGTACCCGTTATAAAGATTATCTATCTTGCGAGATGAACTAAATCCCGCTCTTGCAAGAGATAATTCATCACGATCCACAATAAATATCTGATCTTTTTGATACCCCCGTGTAGATAAAATATTCAATAATGCATCAACCAACAAAGAAGAAACTTGTAATCCAGGGGCATGCTTCGTTTTAATTTTGATTGCAATATTGGAAAACGTATCAGGTCTTAAACGGGGACCACCGCGACTCTCTGCTGCTAAAATTAGTTTTCGTAATGAACTTAAATACTTTCCCTTCATGCTTTGTGCTCGAAAAATATCCATGGATCTAGTATCAAGAGGGTCTACTTTAATACTATTAAGTGGAGGTGCAGGGAATTTCACCTCGCCCCCCACAACTACTCGTAGGCAGACGAAGCTAATTAAAAAAAAATAGACGCTTGCTTGACGTTTCACCATCCTTTGAAAAAAATAATTCATGCACTTTATTAAAACATGCTTAATGATGGTTGCCTCAGGGTCAATCTCACTGATCATATTTAGTTGTACTGAAGAACCACAATCCAACGAACCTGAAATCCAAGCAGTAACTCTCCCAGTAAAGCCAGACTTATCGGATGCGATTCAGAAAAGAGTAGAAAAAAAACCAGAAGAAGCGGTCCTGCTACTGAGAAAACACAATAAAAACTTTCCCGACTCGCCCGCGATTCTAATCCAACTCAGCCGAGCACTTGCAGATAGTGGCCAATACCCATTAGCAGCATTTCGAATCGAACAAGCCATCTCTGCAGGTGCAGATAAAAATTTATTACTCGAATGTGCGGAAATTTATCAACTTGCCGGTGATTTAGATTCTTCACACGAACGCTTTAAGCAATACTTATCTGCGTTCCCTGAAGATTTAAAAGCCTGGCAGAAGTATGCCCAGACATTAATTACAAACGGAAACGAAACAAATGCATTAAACGCATTCGAAAAAGCAAGTTCAATAGCCTCTCCAGCCGACTGCTTACTAGTTGCCAAACTTTATACCAAGAAAAAAATCTATGTAAAAGCAGAGCATTGGTTTCGTGAATCTATTCAAAGAGAAACTAAACCAAGTGTACTCCCTCTACTAGGATTACTTCGAATAAAATTTCTAACTGGGGATGAAAGTGCAGCGGAAGCGCTCATATTCGCAATTGAAAAATCTTATCCTGGTGAATTGAATAACGATGATCTAAGTAAAGCCTACAGTTCATTAATCATTAGAAGAAGGCTCGCTGAATTTGGCAAAAGAGAGGTCGTTGTTCAGAACTTGTCGATTAGCGAACTAGCCCAAGAACTTTTGAGTGAACCTAAAAAAGTAATACCCGCGGTCATTTCATCTGGGCCGAAGCTATCCCCTCCCCTTTCTGATTCATCGTATGTCGAAGAAAAAAATAGTGAAGTGGAAAAAATTAATGATGAAAACATTGGACCACAAACCACTTTAGCTGAAGCTTTTTCAATAGATAGCACACAGCTTATAAAACCCAGTCCGCTTGAATTGGGTTGGAGTTCTTTTCTCTCCGGAAATTACTCTGAGGCGTTAATTCATGCGAGAGATTCAATAAAATTAAACAGTAAGGACTCAGAGGCATGGCGGTTAACCTCACAAGCACATTTTCAACTGGGAGAAATTCGCGAGGCAGAAATGACAATTCTTGAAGCAATTCGCCATAATCCAAATGATTTAAAAACTCGTATGGATTACCTTAATATTGCTAGAGAAACTCTCTCCTCGAACCGGTACCTTGTAGAGTTGGAAAAAACTCATGAACGATTTCCGGCTTCCGGTGAAATTCTGTGGCAATTAGCAAGGCGTTACCATATAGTAAATCGTATGCCTGTTACCGCGGGAATATTATACAGAAAATTACTCACTATTGTCCCAAAAGGAAGCCCATTATATTATCAATCTGAAATGGAATTAATCAAAATACAAAATCTGTAATAGAATTTATTTGATTATGCCCATGTATGCAGAAAATTTTGTAGAAGAACTCAAAGATCGCGTAGATTTGTATGATTTGATCAGTCCCTATGTTCAGTTAAAAAAAAGCGGGGCAAAATGGGTTGGATTAAGCCCATTCAACCAAGAAAAAACTCCTTCTTTTTATGTTGATTCTATCAAAGGCTTCTTTCATTGCTTTAGCTCGGGGGAAAAAGGAGATGCACTCTCCTTTGTTCAGAAAGTGGAAAACCTAACTTTTCCTGAGGCCATTGAATTTCTGGCCAACCGGTTTAGCATTCCTATTCGATATGCAGATAATGCAACGGGGAAATCAAACTCTTATCGAAAGTCAATTAAATCAGATCTCTATGAAGTGCAGGAACTTGCAATGACATGGTTTGCTGAACAATTTCATCTCAAAAATGATGAAAGTAAGGTTGCACTTGACTACTGGATTACCCAGCGAAAATTTTCCCTCGAAGATGCGAGTCAATTTGGAATTGGATACGCTCCAGTGGACCGATTTGCACTTAGCCGATACTTAGAAAAAAAAGGGATTAACGACACCATATTGAGTAAATCTGGATTATTTAATGAGAAAAAACAATCCGGACAATTTGCCTCACGGTTTTGTGGACGGTTAATGATTCCAATTCGGGAAAAGATTGGTCGCGTTTGCGGATTTACTGCAAGACTGCTATCCGTTACACCGGTTTGGGGAGACCGAAAATCCCCTAAGTATGTAAATTCCCCAGAAACTCCCATATTCCTGAAGGGCGATTTACTCTTCAACCTTCATCTTGCCAACAAAGAAATTGATGAGAACAAGGAGTTCATACTGGTGGAAGGACAACTTGATGCAATTCGATGTTGGCTCGAAGGGTTTAAAACAGTGGTGGCACCGCAAGGCACTGCGTTTAAAGATTCGCAAGCCATGCTTATGCGTAAATCTAGTCCTAAGGGCGTAGTTTGTCTTCTTGATGGGGATGAAGCAGGACAAAAAGCGGCATTTTCCTATATTCCCACGTTCTTGCGGGTTGGACTTGATGCCCGTTTTACCTCACTACCGGAAGGAAAAGATCCAGATCAAATTCTCCTTGAGCAAGGTACGGAAGGCTTAACCAAGATTTTGGAACAAGGAGTATCTTCAATCGAGTATGCAGTTCGTTACAAACTTAAGGGAAAAAATAACCCACAAGCTTCTGAAATTAGAGCGATCAGTGAGTTAGTGTTTTCCTCTATATCAGAAGTGGATTCTTTGATCATGCGAGATAGTTACCTGAAGGAACTTAGTCGACATTTAAAGGTCTCCTTTCAGACAATGACTGAAGAATTTATTCAATTTAATCGCTCTAAGAGACCTAAATACAAAGGGAATAGTACTAAATCCACGACAATATCCACAAAAAAATCCTCTCCACGTTTGACAACAGCCGAAGATGATTTATTATTTTGTCTTTTGCATGATGATAGAGTTGCAAGCCCGCTTGCCCAAATTTTTGATCCAACTTGGCTTAACCTCGAAATTCCAGCGGGGAGGATTTTGGCTAAAATCATGGCAGAAACAAAAGCAGATGGTCCCATTGAAGCCAATCGAATGGAAGAATTCCTTGAAGATGATTCTGAAAGAAATGTCTTTCAACAGAACTACTTTCAAGAAGTCTCTTCTTTTGATGAAAATTCCTTTCTTCAACACGCGAACGAATGTCTACTTGCACTTTTCATCCGATCAATTAAACAGAAAGAAAAGAAAATACTCCACGACCTCGATAAACCAGCAGATGGAGTTGATACATTAAACACACTTCGTCACGAACTACTCGAACTCCGAAAAAACCGAAAACATCCGCCCAAACTAATTTTCTCTGACAAGCCCACCCGATACTCACATGCCTAGAACAAAAAGTACCAAATCCACTACCAAACCTGCTGTTAAGAAAGCAGCGACAAAAAAAGTTACAGCAAAAAAGACGCCTGTAAAGAAATCTCCTGTGGAGAAGGAGAAGATATCTTCAGTTCGAAAAGTAGAAAAGGTAAAGACAACAAAGACAGCTTCCACAGAGGCAAAGAAAAAGAAGTCATCAAGTTCAAAACTAACTGTCTCGGCTAAAGAAATTGCAAAAACATTGGATAAAAACATGGAGCCTCATGCTTTGAATGATGATGTTACTGAGAAAGTTAGAGAACTTATTCACCTTTCGAGAGAGCAAGGATATCTTACTTACAAGAACATTGACCAATCTTTGCCCGAAATTGCGAATCAACCTGAAGAGCTTCAAAATGTTATTTCTATTTTTAATAACCTTGAAATTAAGCTTCTCGATTCCAATGAAGTAGATAAATTCAAAAAGAAAAAAGAAGAAAGCGAAGAGGAAAGTGCCCGGTCTAACCAAAGCGATATGCTGGACGATCCTGTCCGAATGTACCTTAAGCAAATGGGACAAGTACCTCTTCTTTCCAGAGAGGAAGAAGTTGATATTTCCAAAAGAATCGAAACCGCAGAAAGCTCGGCCCTCAAAATTATTTATTCGGTCAGTTTAACTGCAAACTTTCAATTAAACATTTGTAAAAAGTTAATTGCCCGCGAAGAAAGATTTGACCGGGTGGTACTCGATAAGAAAATTGACAGTAGAGAATCGTATTTTAAAAACTTAGCAAAACAGGTAATCGCTCTTGAGGATGCCATTCGAAAAATAAATAAT
>JABGUO010000145.1 GCA_018646565.1 Opitutia bacterium
GTCATTTGCAAGAGTGACCAATCGTAAGCCCTTGAAGCGAAGTTTTCCTGCTTTTCTAACATTGATAACCGGATCTTCTCTTCCTGCACTTGCGATTCCCCCAATATGAAATGTCCTCATCGTAAGTTGAGTACCAGGCTCTCCAATAGATTGTGCTGCAATAATACCAACGGACGAACCTTCCTTCACTAAACTATTAGTAGATGGATCAGTACCGTACTCTAGGGCTGTTAAACCGTTTTTGATTCGACTAGAAAGTGGTGACATTACTTTGACCCGTGTGATACCGAGGGCATCAATATTGGAAGCAATCTCTTCAGTTATTAAAGATCCAGAAGGAATTACAATTTCACTTGGATTAGATGGGTTATTGATATCATCCGTAGAATATCTACCAATGATACGATCTCTCAGGGGAACAATTTCATTATCTCCCTCCATGATCGCCTTCTTGACTACTCCGTCTCGGCGGTCATCGTCGTCACAAACGATAATACAATCCATCGCAACATCACATAATTTACGGGTCAAATAACCCGCGTCAGCGGTCTTTAAAGCAGTATCTGCTAACCCTTTACGGGCACCATGTGTAGACATAAAGTATTCAAGGACCGACAAGCCTTCCCTAAAGGATGCTAAAATTGGTTGCTCAATGATCTCACCAGAGGGCTTTGCCATTAAACCACGCATTCCACACAACTGTCGAACTTGTTGGCGATTTCCCCGTGCACCTGAATCCATCATCAGGTAAACTGGATTGATCGTATCCTTTCCGAGATTTTCGTCTAAGCAGGTGAATACTTCTTTTGCAATATCATCCGTTGCGGTAGTCCACACATCGATAATCTTATTGTGTCTCTCACCTCGGGTAATAATACCCTTCTTAAATTGGTCTTCAACTTTATCGATTTCCTTACGAGCAACAGCAATTCTCTGCTTTTTCTCGGGTGGAATAATCATGTCAAAAATTCCAATCGAGATACCTGCTTTGGTAGCCATGTCAAATCCCATTTCCTTCAGTCGGTCAAGAGATTCAATTGTCTCTTCTTTACCTCGATTACGAAATGTTTCTAGAATAAGGTTACCTAAATCTCCCTTTAGTGCAGGTTGATTAAAGAAACCTAATTCATCAGGCCAAATGGTATTAAATAAAACACGACCTACAGTTGTACGAACAACGCTTTTTTTGGTTATTCCAAATAAAGTTTCATTACCTTTATCCGGATTTTTCATATCTATCCAATCGTGTAAGGTTAGAACTCCTACATGCAATGCACTTAAAGCTTCCTCCAAACAACCAATAAGAGGTACCCGTTGGCCTTCCTTTGGTTCTGTCTTGGGGTTCATTGTCAGGAAATAGGATCCCAAAACAATATCCTGTGAGGGTGTAAGTATAGGCTTTCCACTCGAAGGAGAGAAAATATTGTGTGTAGCCATCATCAACAGTTTAGCCTCCATGACTGCTTCCACTGAAAGAGGCACATGAACTGCCATTTGATCACCATCAAAGTCTGCATTGTATGCGGTACAAACTAGCGGGTGCACGCGGATCGCATTTCCTTCGATCAAAACGGGTTCAAAAGCCTGAATCGATAATCGGTGGAGGGTAGGGGCACGGTTCAAGAGAACGGGGTGGCCTTTGGTAACTTCTTCCAGAATGTCCCAAACTTCAGGAGAACGACTCTCAATCATCTTCCTCGCTCCTCGAACAGTATGAACAAAACCAAGTTCTTTCAATCTGCGAATAATAAATGGCTCAAATAAAATTAGTGCCATCTTCTTAGGAAGTCCACATTGATGCAGTTTCAACTCAGGTCCAATAACAATAACCGATCGTCCCGAGTAATCCACCCGTTTTCCAAGAAGATTTTGTCGAAAACGACCCTGCTTACCCTTCAGCATGTCGCTCAATGACTTAAGTGCACGATTTCCAGAACCCGTAATCGCTCTTCCATGCCTACCGTTATCAAAAAGTGCATCTACTGCTTCCTGCAACATCCGCTTTTCATTATGGATGATAACATCAGGCGTCTTAAGCTGAAGAAGATTTTTAAGGCGATTGTTTCGGTTAATTACACGACGATATAAGTCATTAAGATCACTTGTAGCAAATCGGCCACCTTCTAATGGAACGAGTGGACGTAGATCGGGTGGAATAACAGGAATACTATCTAAAACCATCCATTCAGGTGACGCACCAGAGTGTAGAAAACCTTGAGTAACTTTTAATCTACTA
>JABGUO010000146.1 GCA_018646565.1 Opitutia bacterium
AAGAGAAGTTTTTCTTGGCCTTGCTATCCCTGATTGCTTTCCACTTGATATCCCCTGTTTTTTTATTCAAGGCTACTAAACATGGATCTACTGATCCATCTGTGCTCAGAAGTAGAAGATCTTCAACAATAACGGGCGATGCACCAGATCCATGAACGGGTAAGTAATTAAGTTTCTTATTCCAAATCAATTCCCCATTAAAGGAGACACAAGCAGTCCCCAAATTTCCAAAATGCACAAAAACAAAACCATTTTCATAAAAAGGTGTGGGACTGGCATAGCTATTCTTTTTGTGAATTCGAGGTTGTTTGGAATAGTTAAATAATTTCTTTTTCCAATTAATTTCGCCGGTAATAAAATCGACCGAAATGAGTTCTAAGGTTAAGTTCCCTTGGTTAAGAACTGCATTCGACAGAAATATCTGATCGTTTACGCAAATCGGAGATGACCAGGCTTTCCCTGCTATTTTCTGCTCCCAGGTAACACTCTTATTATCACTCCAATTTAATGGTAGGTCTGCAGCTTCAATATGCCCCTGTCCGGTAGGTCCACGAAATTGTGGCCAAGATTCACCATGACTGGTAAGGGCGATGAACAAAATCAAAAAGATAAGTTTTTCCATTACAAAATCATGTGGTGATGCAAAAGAGGAATCGAACTTAAAATCTTAATATAGTAATAAATCATTAATTACTAAATAAAAAAAAGAGGCACCCTATGCAGGGTGCCTCTTAAAATTTGAAATAAGAATCAAATTCTTACATCATACCATGATCGTGATCATGTCCTCCAGGAGCCGCTTTCTCCTCCTCAGGAATGTCAGTAATCATACAATCAGTAGTCAACAAAAGACCAGCTACAGAACCTGCATTTTGCAGGGCAGTACGAGTCACTTTAGTTGGGTCAACAACACCGGCTTTGATCAAGTCTTCATGCTTGTCAGTCGCAACATTATATCCCATTGCCCCTTTGGACTTAAGAACTTGTTGGACTACTAAAGAACCTTCTACACCGGCATTATCACAAAGCTTGCGGAGAGGTGCTTCAATTGCACGGCGAACGATTGTGGCTCCAATAGCTTCATCACCTTCGAGCAGAGTCGCAGCTTTTTCAATTGCACTCGCTGCACGAAGAAGGGCTACACCACCACCGGGAAGAATTCCTTCTTCAACCGCTGCACGGGTTGCATGTAATGCATCTTCAACACGGGCCTTCTTTTCTTTCATTTCAGGCTCGGATACTGCACCCACACTAATAACCGCAACACCACCAGCGAGTTTTGCTAAACGCTCTTGGAGTTTTTCGCGATCGTAATCAGATGTAGTCTCTTGAATTTGACGACGAATTTGTTTAACACGTCCTTGAATTTCAGTAGCTTTTCCGGATCCCTCTACGATCACTGTGTTTTCTTTGTCTACAGTAATACGCTTTGCTTTTCCAAGATCAGCAAGCTCGATGTTTTCGAGTTTGATACCCAAGTCTTCAGTAATGCAACGACCACCAGTAAGAATAGCGATGTCACGAAGCATTTCTTTACGACGATCTCCAAAACCAGGCGCTTTTACAGCACAAGCGTTCAAAGTTCCACGTAATTTATTAACTACCAAAGCAGCAAGAGCTTCTCCTTCAACATCTTCAGCGATGATAAGAAGTGGCTTTCCTTGCTTGGAAACTAATTGAAGAACTGGAAGTAAGTCATTAAGTGCAGTGATTTTCTTCTCGTTGATCAAAATGTAGCAATCTTCTAAGATTGATTCCATTGTGTCATTGTTAGTGCAGAAGTAAGGGCTTAAATATCCCTTATCGAATTGCATTCCTTCGACAACATCAAGAGTGGTTTCGATGCTTTTTGCTTCTTCAACAGTAATCGTTCCGTCTTTACCAACTTTATCCATTGCTTCGGAGATGATTTCACCAATCTCGGCATCCCAATTTGCAGATACAGTTGCGACTTGGCGAACTTCTTCACTGTCGGAAACTTTCTTACTGTCACGTAATAATTTAGCAACACCTGCTTCGACTGCTTTGTCAATTCCACGTTTTAAATAAACGGGATTTGCACCTGCTGCTACATTCTTCAGGCCTTCCTGATAAACTGCAGCTGCTAAAACAGTTGCTGTCGTTGTTCCGTCACCTGCAAGATCAGATGTCTTGGAAGCAACTTCACGCACCATTTGTGCACCCATGTTTTCATAGGGATCACTTAATTCAATTTCTTTAGCAACGGTAACACCATCCTTGGTTACTGTTGGAGAACCGAACTTTTTGTCGATTAAAACATTACGACCCTTCGGTCCCAATGTTACGCTTACCGCATCAGCAAGTGTATTGACCCCTCTAAGGGCTCTTTTACGTGCTGCTTCGTCGAATAATATTTGCTTAGCCATAATTTTATTTTCTGAGTTTTGTTTTGATTGTTAGCTAAGAAGCCTATCCGATGATTCCAAGGATGTCGTCTTCACGAACGAGTTGATACTCAACATCGTCAAGCTTTACCTCGGTTCCACCGTATTTGCTGATTAACACTTTGTCGCCTTTTTTGACCTGAAAGCCGATATTTTTTCCATCGTCGTCTTTCTTGCCAGTTCCAAGGCCTACTACTTCAGCTTCTTGTGATTTTTCTTTCGCAGAATCTGGGATGATTATCCCGCCTTTAATTTGCTCGTCTTCTTCGACGTGCTTGACCAAGACGCGATCTCCTAGCGGAGTTATTTTTGGTTTGCTCATATTCCTTTTGTTTTTGGTTAGGTTATACTAGATTTTAGGGTTATGGATACTAAGTAAGAAAATTCTTATGTAGAAATCCAATAAAATTAACTTTTTTCTTTTTCGTCGTCCACCACTTCAAAGTCGGCATCCACAATATCGTCATCTTTCTTCTTTTCAGAATCTTGAGGGGCTTCTGCACCTGCTGCAGGTCCCGCTCCAGGAGCACCCTCAGGCATTCCTCCACTCTTCATGACTTCTTGGCCTAATTCTTCAAAACCTTTTTGAAGCGAGTCTTTTGCGGACTTTAATTCATCCAGACTAGAACCAGAATTTTCTAATGTTTTCTTGGTGTCCGCAAGTAGGGCATCAATCTTTGCCTTCAAATCATCGGGGGCTTTATCACCAAGATCGCTCAGTTGCTTTTCACATTGATAAACCATGGAATCAAGATCGTTCCTTACCTGTACCTGTTCCTTCTTCTCTTTATCGATATCGGCAAATTTTTCCGCTTCCTTGCGAAGGCGATCTACCTCTTCTTCATCCATACTGGAGGACCCTGAAATCGTTATCTTTTGATCTTTCCCCGTTCCCTGGTCTTTCGCATTCACATTCAAAATACCATTTGCATCGATATCAAAAGTCACTTCAATTTGTGGCGTTCCTCGCGGAGCAGGCGCGATACCGTCGAGCTTAAATGTTCCCAATGTTTTGTTGTCTTGTGACATTGATCGCTCACCCTGCAAGACCACAATGTCGACTGCGGGTTGATTATCAGCAGCGGTAGAAAAAGTTTGAGCCTTCTTCGTAGGAATTGTTGTGTTACGATCTATCATTGGAGTACAAACTCCTCCTGCAGTTTCGATTCCAAGAGTAAGAGGGGTCACATCAAGCAAAAGAACATCATTCACATCTCCTTGAAGAACTGCCCCCTGGACAGCAGCACCGATTGCAACTACCTCATCCGGGTTGACTCCTTGGTTGGGATCTTTTCCACCTAATTCCTTGGCGAGTTCCACAATTTTGGGACTTCTTGTCATTCCGCCGACAAGAACGAGGTTGTTAACATCACCAATACTAAGACCGGAGTCTTTTAAACAGGATTCAAATGGTCCTTTAGTTCTGGCATATAAATCATCACAAATTTGCTCCAATTTAGCCCGAGACAGTGTAACATTTAAATGCTTCGGTCCTGAGGCATCAGCAGTAATAAATGGAAGATTAATGTCTGTGGATTGAGAAGAAGATAGTGACATTTTCGCTTTCTCTGCCTCTTCCTTCAATCGCTGCATCGCCATTGGATCGCCAGATAAATCAATACCCTGCTCTGTTTTAAATTCATTGATCAGCCAATTTATGATCTCTTGATCCCAATTGTCACCTCCAAGCTGAGTATCCCCATTCGTGGATTTAACTTCAAATACACCTTCAGCAATCTCGAGTACAGATATATCAAAAGTACCTCCACCTAAATCATAAACCGCAATGGTCTCTTCCCCTTTTTTATCCAGACCATATGCAAGGGAGGCTGCAGTCGGTTCATTGATGATACGCATGACTTCCAATCCCGCGATTGAACCGGCATCTTTTGTAGCACGCCTTTGATCATCGTTAAAGTATGCAGGAACAGTAATAACAGCCTGCGTTACCGGTTCACCCAAGTATGCTTCCGCATCTGCCTTTAGCTTTCCGAGTATCATCGATGAAATTTGTTCAGGCATGAAAGTCTCAGCCTTACCCTCGATCTCACATTCAATAACTGCAGCGCCATTCTTTCCTTCAATTACCTTGTAAGGCAGGGTGGAGATATCATCCTTGATTTCAGAAAATTTACGACCAATCAGCCTCTTAGAAGAAAATATGGTATTTTCTGGATTGGTAACAGCCTGCCTTTTCGCAGCCTGCCCAACCAAACGTTCCCCATTTTTACTAAATGCAACGATAGATGGAGTAGTTCGAACACCTTCAGCGTTTGGGATAACTTTGGCGTCGCCGGCTTCCATTACCGCCATGCATGAATTACTTGTTCCTAGATCAATTCCTATTATTTTGCTCACGACCAATATTTTGCAATATTCGCGCCCAATCCACCAAAAACCCTAAGCACTTAATAGTAAGCAACTTAAGGTAAGAAAATTTACTTTTCGAATAAAAAATAAAAAAAAAGTGAGTCAGCACGGCACTTAGTTGTGACACACTGTGCGCCAATCACGTCACACCTCTTCGGATGAAGGGTCGGAGTCACCCGCCTCTAAATCATCAAGAATCTCCATCACTCGATTTCCGCGTTCAATTCCAAAATCCTGAGTAAAAGTTAATTTGGGAGAATATTTAAGAATAACATGTTTACTCACTTCTTTACGAATTTCACCGGTATGCTTACGAAAAAATAACTGGGCTTCTCGTGCTTTTAATTCATCACCAATAACAGAATACCCAACAGTACCATTTCGTAAGTCTGCAGATACATCCACACCTGTAATGGTCCAACAAACAGTTTCTGAACGGTAACGTCTTCTCAAGAAATTACCAATTTCTCTCTTGATCAATTCATTAACCCGAGCTAGGCGCAGGCTCATATCAAGAATTTTGGATTATAAAGAAGGACGGATCTTTTCGACTTCAAAAGTCTCGATCATATCACCTTCTTCATATTCATCAAAAGAATCCAAGCGAATACCACACTCAAATCCAGCTTTTACTTCCGTAGCATCGTCCTTAAATCGTTTAAGTGTCTCAATTTTTCCTTCCGCCAAAACCTTGCCCTTACGGACAAGACGAGCGCCTTTATTACGAATAATTGAACCCTCCATTATCATTGAACCGGCAACAGTACGTCCCTTACTAACCTTGAATACTTGGCGAATTTCAGCACGACCAGTTTTCTTTTCAACTAGTTCAGGCTCGAGCAATTCTGCCATGTTGTCTTTAACCAAGTCAATTATTTCGTAAATAATGCTGTTTTGGAAAACTTTAACATCCTGGTGTTTCGCATCTCCCATGACTCCATTTTCCATTTTTACATTAAAACCAATTACATCAGCACCAGAAGTATTGGCCATTTTGATGTCGTTTTTAGTAATTTGCCCTACATCAGACTGGAGAATCTCGAGTAATACCTTATCACTGGTTATTAGTTCCAAAGTCTCACGTAATGCCTCAAGTGAACCTCCAACATCTGCCTTCAGGATTACACGGTAAGCTGCAGATTTACTTCGGGAAATGGCCGCAAATAAAGCATCCACACCAGTTACAGCAGGCTCACCACCCTCTTCTTCTTCGGGAACCACCACCACTTGTTTGGACAATTGCTCAGACTCTTCGGCTTCTCTTCGGGCCTCGCGTTCATTCTTGGAACGGGCAAATATCCCCCCCGAGTCAGGTACA
>JABGUO010000147.1 GCA_018646565.1 Opitutia bacterium
CACCTATTTATTTTTTTTACTTTGATTTCTTTTTTAATCGCAAATGAAAGAGCTTCATCAATTGAAAATTTCCCCATTCCATTTCTAGAAAAAATCGAGGGGTGGCCAGTTGAATGGAATCCTGATTTTAAGAAAAGCGAGAATCGGATGTTATTTAAAGATGTAAAAAAAGCCCTCGCCAATCACCTTCAACGAATTACCTACATATTAGATCAAGAAAAGGTCGAGATATTGCGCAAATTACACATCCGAGTAGACCTGAACCACAAACTAACCACGATGCAATACCATCCAAGCAAACGATGGTTACTCACAAACAAGCACGACCCAACACTAGAAAAAAGAGTTCATATCCCTAGGGCCCGTCAACTTTTAAGCAAGGAACAGTGGGCCAAACATCCTTATGTAGTTTTGCACGAACTCGCTCATTCCTTTCATGATCAAATTCTCAGTTTTAATCACCAGGAAATTATAAATTCTTATCAACGGGCTGAAAAAAAGGGCCTTTATGAAAAAGTTCTGCTTTTCCGCGGTGGAAAAACAAGCCATTATGCACGGACAAATCATAAGGAATTTTTTGCCGAGATGTCCGAATCATACCTCGGAGTTAATGACTTTTATCCCTTTGTTAGGGCAGAACTGGAAGAGCATGACCCCACAACATTTGCCCTTATGAAAAAAATTTGGGGGAAGATTTAAGGGCGTTTTGTAATCATTATTTTTAATTCAGTATAATCCTTAGATTGCGACCGACTCGACCTACTCATTAGGAAAGAACTGGTCATTCAACAGTTGCTAATTGAGTACTCAAAGAAGATATGAAATAATTTTTTAATCAATAATATCTCCGGTCAAACTACACGATTAGAATAAAATTATAAGATTCAAGCCGCTTAATCTCCTCAACAAATGCAAGAAAACTTTACTCTTGTTCTCTTGAGCTTCTTTTAGAATTCGATATCTTAATTAGACATGTCTGATCGTATTAAATCTGATTCCTCTTCAGTTTCCCCATTACTTGTGGTGGGTTCTGTTGCTTTTGATAATGTCATCACTCCCTACGGTGAGAAAGAGCACATTCTTGGAGGTGCAGCGTCCTACTGTTCTTTCGCGGCGAGTTACTATACCGATGTACAAATGGTGGGAGTGATTGGTAATGATTTTGGAGAAGAATATCTGGAACGCCTGCGATCTCGTGGAATTGACTTGGAAGGTGTACAAAAAGATGAAAGTGGACCTACTTTTTTTTGGAAAGGAAAATACCACGAAAACTTCAATCGTAGGGACACGCTTGATATTCAATTAAATGTATTTGAGAAATTTCGTCCCGACCTCCCGGATTCTTATAAAAATACACCTTTTGTACTTCTTGGAAATATTCACCCGGCACTTCAGTCACATGTACTAGATCAATTAGAAAGCGAAGCCTATGTACTCGCAGACACGATCGACCTTTGGATTGAAATTGAAAGGAATGCACTGCTTGATTTGATTAAAAGAATCAATTTATTTGTGATTAATGATACTGAAGCGGAAGAATTGACCGAAGAAAATAACATCATTCTTGCGGGGCAAAAATTGAGGACGATGGGCCCGGAATCTGTCATTATTAAAAAAGGTGAGCACGGAGCTATCCTCTTTCATGAAGATGGCATGTTTGCATTGCCTGCTTATCCGGTTACCGATCTTCGTGACCCGACTGGTGCGGGCGATTCTTTTGCCGGTGCCTTAATTGGTCGAATGGCATCACGAAATGCATCCGACTTTAATACGATTAAAGAAGCAATGCTATATGCAACCTCCACTGCAAGTTTAACCGTGGAAGCATTTGGGTGTGACCGGCTCGAATCCGCCGGAGCGAAAGAAATCCAGGAAAGAGCAGATAGTCTACAAAAACTGATCTCCGTTTCGTGACTCGAAGCACTTGTCGGGGCAAGGAATTTCAACAAACCCCTATTTCGATGAGTTCCTTGTTTCAATCAAGTCCGTTCTTTTATTTTTTTTCTTTTCTGACTCCCCTCTTTTTTATTTCGGGGTGTGCAGAAAAAGAGACTGGATCCGCCGAATCGCCCTCCCCTATTGCGATGAAAGAAAATAAGGAAGGAAAACATTTAGATATACAAAATAAGCATTCCTCACGGCTACCATCACCCGAACCTTCAGAAATTGCTCAACTGCCTCATGATGGTGGCGTGGAGTTTAATCGTTTGGTATTTGAAAGCAGTCCCTACCTTCTCCAACACGCGCGCAACCCAATCGACTGGTACCCTTGGGGGGAGGAAGCATTTTCAAAAGCATTAAAAGAAAATAAACCAGTCTTTCTTTCTATTGGTTACACCACTTGTCATTGGTGCCATGTGATGGAACATGAATCCTTTGAAGATGAAGAGGTCGCGGAATTAATGAATAAGGACTATATTTGTATTAAAGTGGACCGGGAAGAAAGGCCAGATATAGATAATGTCTATATGTCTGTCACACAGATGATGACTGGCCAGGGCGGTTGGCCCATGACAGTAATCATGTCACCCGAAAAAGTTCCTTTCTTCGCTGGCACATATTTTCCAAAATCTTCCATGACCCAACTGATCCCACATTTTGCAAACATTTGGAAAAAGGAAAGAAGCAAGGTATCAGAAGTCGGCAATGCAATTATGCAAAGTCTAAATGATATGCAGGCGAATCAAACTGGGGGGGACTTAAACGCAAGTCACCTCGACGCTTGTTTCCAGGCATTGTTGACAGATTATGACTCAGAACATGGAGGTTTTGGGAACAAACCTAAATTTCCAACTGCTCATACGCTAAGCTTTCTTCTTCGTTATCATAAAAGAACCGGAGAGAAAAAGGCCTTAGAAATGGCAAAACATAGTCTTGAAAAAATTCACCAGGGCGGAGTGTATGATCAAGTCGGCATGGGAATTCACCGGTACTC
>JABGUO010000148.1 GCA_018646565.1 Opitutia bacterium
AAAATCCATGAGACTAAGCTCAAGTTCAAGTAACTTTCTTTCCTTAATCTAAACCAAATTAAAAATGAAATATTCTATTCCCTTTGTTTTCAGCCTTCTTCTTGTATGTGCCTTACCAGGAGAGGAAAAAAAGAATAATTCTCCTTTTGGTAAACAGGTAAGCCAAAGCGGAATTAAACATTCATTTTTAATCTGTGGAAGCAGAACAGTTCTGCTGAATGAGGATTCAGAGATCATTTGGCAAACCAAGGGTTATGGTCGGGATGGTTTTGTTCTTCAAAATGGAAATGTTTTGGTTTCAGTCGGGAATGTTGCCAAAGAAATTACCCGTGAAGGCCAGATTGTATGGAGCTATAAACTGAGTAAGGGAAATAAGGAACTGGGTTCCTGTGTTCGTCTTCAAAACGGAAATACATTGGTTGTAGAACGCGGGGTTAAACCACAATTACTTGAGATAAGCACTACTGGTTCGATCGCAGTAACTGTTCCCCTTAAGCCTGAAACCACAAATGCTCATATGCAAACGAGGATGGCACGAAAGTTGGCCAATGGTAATTACATTGTTCCCCACCTCCTAGCCTTCGCGGTTAAGGAATATAAGCCAGATGGAACTGTAGTGCGAACGATAAAAACGGACCTGCCTGAATTGGGTGGACGTAAAGAAAGGAACTGGCCTTTTACCGCAATTGAAGTAAACGGGGGGAACCTTTTGGTTAATCTGACTAATGGTAACAAAACGGTTGAATTTGATTCTGTAGGTAAGGTTGCTTGGCGGGTGGATAATACAAATGTGGAAAATCGACTTGCTGATCCTTGCGGTGGTCAGCGTTTAGCCAATGGGAACACGATAATTTGTAGTTATGGACAAAAGAAAGGAGGGATGCCTAAGCTTTTTGAAGTGAACCGGAATAAAAAGGTGGTATGGGAATATTTTAATCCAGCGGTTCGTGCACATGAAGTTCATGTGATCACTACCAATGGAGAGGTGGAGGGCACTTTGAAATAAGAGAGTCTTGAAATTTTCATTTACTCTTTGAATCGTTGAGCCTTTAATAAATTCTATGAAAAATTCCTCCTTTTATTTAATACTCCTCCTCTTATTATCAGGACTAAGTTTTTCGAAAGAATTAGCGCCCACTGAAGACCGATCAAAAGTTGAATTTTTTGAAAAAATTTACAATCAAAAGATCGAGGGAGTCAAGTTGTTCCATGACTATCCTGATCCTGATACTTTTTACTCTGATATTGCGAAACGGGTGGGGATTCCTGAGATTGTTTACAAAGCAGTTGAAGAAAAATATGGCTGGAAAAATGATGAGAAGAACTTCTTGGCCCTAATGATCAAAGGAGGTGGGCGCTCCGATGATTGGGGCGTTATGGTTACCAAATTCCCAAGTGGTCTTAAAAATGCCAAGAGCAAAGAGGAGACAAAGAAGCTGCTCAAGGATATGGAAATGAAGATGGTCGTAGTTGGCTATGATGGAAAGGTTTCATTTCCTGAATTTAAGGACGAATAAGGAGTTACATGAGAGGTCACCATTCTTTTTTAGTCTTGTTGGGATTACTTCTCCTTTGCCAGGGTTGTTCTTTTTTAGAGAACACGGAAACGCGAAAGTTTGAATTAATTTGGGAAGTAAATCATGAAGAAAAATCGCATGGACAGTCATTGGTTGAATTTGAATTTGTTGATTTCCCTGGTCACATAATTGGTGAATATTCGGATACACTGATCAAGCACTTGGAAGCAAATGGAACTAAAGAGATTACGGCTGTTATCGAAATTACTAACAATGTTTTTGGACAAGTCAGTTACAGTACAATTGAGATTGCCGGTCTCAAAAAATGGTATTCTGCATTTGCTTACGGGGGCACCCGGGGTGATCCTAAAAAATCTCCTTTTGAATAAGGTTCTTTCATCCAAAAATGAAGAAAGTAATAAACGCTAATATCATGAGCAAAAAACTTCACCGACTGAGTAATTCATATTTAGCAACGATTCTTGTAGTTGCCCTTTTGTTTGGATGTGATTACCACGAAGATTCTGTTTACCTTGGCCGGAAGGAAGCCAAGTTTCTTGGCGATGTAAACAGTGGTGACATAGAGAAAGTCAAAGAGTTTCTTAATGAAGGTGGCAATGTGAACCTGCAGGATGAACCCGGGATGACTCCTTTACATCACGCCGCCAATACCGATTGGAAAGGAAGTAATTACGAAATGATTAAGTTTTTAATCAACCGGGGAGCGGATGTTAACGCGATCGATGATACGCAGCATACCCCTTTACATCTATCCAGTAATGCCACAGTTGCCGGTTTGCTTATTGATGCGGGTGCGGATGTTAACGCGAAGACCAAGAGCGACGGAAAAACACTGCTTTTTGCGGCGGCATGGGGCGCGGCACAGGGGGCAAATAAGAGTCATCAAATGTATCTGGACTTGACCAAGTTACTTCTATTAAGGGGTGCAGATGTAAATGTGAAACTTAAGGAGGGAAGCAGGATAAAAGAGGAAAAGCCTTATCATGAGAAAACGGGAGATACGCCATTACACAAAGTGGCACGGAGTTATTCGGAAAAGCATGCGATTGAAGTGAGCAAACTACTCTTTGCAAACGGAGCAAAGTTGAATGAGCGTAATGTTAAAGAACAAACTCCCCTGGATGAAGCCTTAGCGAATGGGCGTAACAAGACTGCTGAATTTCTTCGCAAACATGGCGGGAAGTCGGCAGAAGAATAAGTGTGAAGGGAAAAAGAATAATGAATCGAATGGTGGGCTTTTTTTACATGCCATTGCTCTTGTGTATAACTTCCTGCCTCGAATTCGGCCAGGACCTTGAACTGACCGGATCAGATATTACGGATAAGGAATTTCAGGATGTCAAGGCAAGGACGGGCATCGATTTTCCTAAAGGGACAAAATCGATTGGGTACTATTTTATGGGCTCTGGAATAGATGATGCCCTCTCTATTAAGGTTTCTATTCCCGAAGGTACCAAGGACGAGTTTTTAAAGAATGAGATTTT
>JABGUO010000149.1 GCA_018646565.1 Opitutia bacterium
CATGAAAGCTCGGGTGGCGTTTTCCGAAGTAAGGGAAAAGAATATCAAATCCGAGGACTAGGTCTTGCACGGACAGTTGAACACTTATCCAAAGTGGTGGTGGATGTCCGACCGGAAGGCAATATTCTGCTTGAAGATGTTGCTAACATCAAAATTGGGCCGGCGGTTGCATTTGGAAGTGCATCCGCCAATGGCCAAGACGCCGTGGTGTTATCCGTAGCCAAGCAGCCCAATGTCAATTCCTTGATACTTACTGAACGAATTGATCAAGCCCTCGCAGAAATGAAGGAGGGATTACCACGCGGGATGAAGTTTCAGGATAATTTCTTTAGGCAGGCCGACTTTATTGAGGTAGCGATTGATAATGTTCTCCATGCTTTGAAAGACGGTGCCTTCCTCGTAGTTGTGGTATTGTTTTTATTTTTGGGAAATCTACGCATCACTTTTATTTCGATTTTGGCCATTCCTTTCTCACTAGCGGTCACTTTTCTTGTCTTTCATTTGAGTGGAGTCGAGCTTAACACCATGACACTAGGTGGCATTGGAATCGCGATTGGTGCATTGGTGGATGATGCCATCATCGATGTGGAAAATGTATTTCGCCGGCTTCGAGAAAATGCCCAACTCAGCGAATCGCAAAAGAAACCAGTTAAGGAGGTGGTCTACCTCGCTTCTCAGGAAATCCGTAAACCCATGGTGGGGGCTACCCTTATCATCACCATCGTTTTTTTCCCTTTGTTCTTCCTCAGTGGCGTCGAGGGCAGGTTACTCCAACCAATGGGTCTAGCGTATGTAATTTCAATCTTTGCCAGCCTGTTCATTGCCTTGACCGTTACCCCCGTGCTTGCATCCTTCCTCCTTCCCTGCTCGATCCGGAAGACTTCGTCTAAAGAAGGCTGGATCGCTGGCTGGATAAAACCTATCTATGCAAGAACCCTTGAATTTATCCTAAACAAGCCAAGCGTTTCCATCGTTTGCTCCCTCCTCCTTTTACTAAGTGCATTGCTTCTTGTGCCTCAATTGGGTCGATCTTTTTTACCGGAATTCAATGAGGGTGCACTTACCGTGAGCTATGTAACCGCAGCAGATCTGTCCTTAGACGAATCGAACAAAATAGGAAAGCATGCGGAAAACATTCTTCTTGGCAACCAAGGCATAGTCAGTGTCCAGAGAAGAACAGGACGAGCAGAATTGGATGAACATGCACAACCTGTCAATGCGGGGGAGATAGAGGTTGTCCTTGACTTGGATCAAGTGGATCGCGAGATCGCCATGGATCAGGCGAGAATGTCACTGGATGCTATTCCTGGCGTTCACTTTACCGTGGGCCAACCAATCAGCCATCGAATCGACCATATGCTTTCGGGCACAAGGGCAAGTATCGCGGTAAAGATTTTCGGGCCCAGTACGGAAAAACTACGCAGCCTAGCGAAGGTTGCGGAAGTAGAAATGGAAAAAGTAAACGGCGTGGTTGATTTGGCGATCGAACCCATTGTAAATACGGCACAACTCTCCTTTGTGTACGACCGGGATATTTTGGCTCTTTATGGTTTGAAGCCTGCAGAACTATCTCGCCACATAGAAACTGCTTTTAATGGAAAGAGAGTGGGCAAAATCATAGAAGGGCAAAAAACTTTTGACCTGGTAGTCAGGCAGCAATCGGCGAATACCCAGTCTTTTCAATCACTCTTAGATTCCTTAATTCAAATTGCTGATGGTTCTCTTCGTCCACTCTCTGATTTCGCCACCATAGAGCTTATCCCTTCCCCCAATCAGATTAGCCGAGAGAATGGCCAGCGTAAATTGGTGGTTCAAGCAAATGTATCGGGGCGTGATCTGGGCGGGGTGGTCGATGAAATTAGAAGTCGACTAGATGCTAAACTGACTCTTCCAGATGGCTACTACTTGGAATATGGGGGTCAGTTTGAAAGTGAGGCTCAGGCCTCGCGAACTATCTGGATACTTTCCGTGGTGTCACTTGCATTGATCGCAATGATTTTATTTCAG
>JABGUO010000150.1 GCA_018646565.1 Opitutia bacterium
CATCAATTCTGATAAAGTCAGAATTAACGAAGCAACATCGCTCTTCGGAGTTTTATAATCGGATAACTTAAGTTTAATTTGGGTAATTTCATTCTGCATTTTGCGGATTGATAAGCCCACAAATGGAGATAAGTCTGTTATTTTATTTCCAGAAAGATCAAGCTTTCGCAAATGAGGCAAATCCGTTATCGGGGAAAGGTCTTGAATTAAATTATCGCGAAGAACTAAAACCTTCAAATTCTTAGCTGCCTGCAGACCAGTTAAATCCCTAATTTGGGCATTACTGAGTTCAAAATATTCTAACTCTGCGGCGACTAATTCAGATGTAAGCGAATCCCGATCTACTCGCAAGGCTTTTGCCAGAGCTTTTTCAAGTAGAGGTTCTGGCACAAAAAGTGGCTCTGCATGTCCAGCAAGAGAGAATAAAAGAAGGGAAATCCCTACTTTGAAAATGAAAGACATAGCTGTGTTAAAAAAACAAGTTATTTGCACTTGTTCAATAGTCGACCGGTCAACTGAATTCTTTAACGCAATCGAGCAATCAAATCTTTTGATTCAACCGAATCCCCTACCTTGACTAAAAGTTCGTCTACCGTACCGGTTGCAGAGGCGTAGAGTGTGGTTTGCATTTTCATGGCCTCTAACACCGCGATTTTTTCTCCTTTTGCAATCGTTTTCCCCACGCTAGTGGAAATACTGCTGACCATTGCAGGGATTGGCGCTGCCACATGTTTAGGATTAGCGGGGTCTGCCTTTTCCCGAGCTCTCGTTTCAGCTTTAACAGATTTATCCTGCACTATTGTGCTTCGTGCTTTTCCATTTAATTCGAACGATAATGTTCTTTCTCCCTTTTCATCGGAATCTCCAATATGAAGCAATTTAATAAATAAGGTTTTTCCTTCCTCAATCTTAATTGCAATCTCTTCCCCTGGCTCAAGTCCATGAAAATAAGCGGTGGTGGGAAGCACTGAAACATCTCCGTACAAGGACCTGAAATTTTGAAAATCTTCAAAAACTTTTGGGTACATCACGCTTGAAAACAAGTCATCTTGAGAAGCTTTTCTTCCCAGCTTCTTGGTCAACGCGGTTGCCTCTTTTTTGAGGTCAATCTTAGGTGCAGATGCACCAGGACGACCCCGGAGTGCTTTTCTCTTTCCCAGGATAACTTTTTGAATGGCTTTGGGCCAACCTCCCTTGGGTTGACCAAGGTTTCCTGATAACAGATCAATTACAGACTCAGGGAAACCAGTCTCAGGGGGTAAGTTTAGTAAATCTTCCGGCTTTACTCCTTTAGTAATTAGAAAAATAGCTAAGTCACCAACACTTTTACTGCTTGGTGTAACTTTTACGATATCTCCCAGCATTTTGTTTACCTCTTGATAAGTTTTAACCACATCAGGCCATCTTTTACCCAGTCCAAGCGCACTCGCTTGTTCACGTAAGTTGGTGTATTGACCACCGGGCATCTGATGTTGAAAAACTTCTGCACTTCCAAAGGGGGGCGAGCTGTCAAAAGGAGCGTAATATTGCCTGACCGCTTCCCAATAAATTGATAACTGGTTCAATGCATCCACATCCAACCCAGTGGAACGAGGTGAATTACGTAACGAGTGAACAATCGAATTTAGATTCGGCTGACTGGTGCAGCCAGAAAGTGAGGAAATAGCCAAGTCCACCACATCCACTCCCGCTTCACTGGCTTTTAAGACAGAAGCAGAAGCAATACCACTTGAATCATGCGTGTGAAAATGGATCGGTAATGAAACTTCGTTCTTGAGCGCTTTTACTAAGCGGTAAGCTGCAATGGGGTGACAAAGTCCAGCCATATCCTTAATGGCAAGAATATGGGCACCCATTTTTTCTAATTCTTTCGCGAGATCGACATAATATTTAAGCGCATATTTTTCTTCAGTGGAGTCAGTGAAATCTCCGGTGAAACAAATAGATGCCTCACATAGTGAATTTGTCTTTTCGCTCACCGTCTCCATGGCCACTTTTAAATTGGGCAAGTAATTTAAGGAATCAAAAATTCTA
>JABGUO010000151.1 GCA_018646565.1 Opitutia bacterium
TGCCGTTCGCATTCCCGCTAATTACAAACCCATTCTTCCTTTTTATTATGTGAGAATGGAAATTGAGATCATCGAAGGCTTCGAAGATTTTGAGGATGCCGTGGCGGATATTTGTTTTCCAGAGAGAAAGAGAAAAGGATAACAGCCATTAACGATCGATCATTATGCATGAAGTCGGTTGAGATTTATCTGATTTTAGGAATCCGAGTAATTTGATACTGTATCAACTAATTCCTCCATGCATTCTACTTTAGCTTGTGGACGAATTCCATGGCCAAGGTTGAGAATATGTCCCGAATCACCTTTCATTTTTTCCAATAACTTGAGTGTTGTTTGGCGGACTATATCTGGATTTGTTTCAAGGAGTGCCGGGTCGAGGTTTCCCTGAAGTGTAAAATGAGAGGGCAATGTACTGCGTGCATAAGCAAGGTCAGTTTCATGATCAATACTTATCGCTGAAACCTGACAATGGGAAAGATAGTGTAAGCGATCGCTTGGAGCTTTTGCATACAGAATGACTGGGATCTGGGAAGAAACCTCTTGGGCAATTTGATCAATCCATCTCAAGGACCATTCGTTCACTCGGTCATTTGGGCAAAGCCCATTCCAACTATCAAAAATCTGTATCGCATCCACGCCGGATTGGGCCTGCATTTTCACATATCCAATTAAAACTTCAGTCAATTTTTCCATTAACTTGGCGAAAGAATGGGGGGAAGACTGAGCCCATTCGACTGTTTTCGGGAAATTCGGACTGGATCCACCATCAATCATGTAGCATGCCAGCGTCCACGGTGAACCGCAAAAACCCAACATTGCTTTAGAATCCCCTAATTCTTGGCGAAGAAGGCAGAGGGCATCGCGGACATAAAACAATTTTGTTACCGCCTCCTCTGTATCCAATTTTTCCAGACAATTTTCTGATTCTAATCTGAAGTCCATTCCAATTCCGCCCTGTTCACGAAAGTGGTAGGGTTGGCCCATCGCTTCTGGAACCACCAGGATATCACTAAAGACAATCGCGGCATCCAGGGAAAATCTACGCAGTGGTTGCAGTGAAACTTCCACTGCAAGTTCTGGTGATTTGACCATTTCTAGGAAACTATATTTTTTTCGTAAGGCACGATATTCCGGTAAGTATCGACCTGCTTGTCTCATCACCCAAAGGGGCGGTCTGCCTGTATTTTTATTTTGGAGAGCTAAATTTATTTTTTGTCGCGAATTCATTCTATTTCAAGCCAGTCGGTAGGGTGCAAATAATTTTGGTAGAGATTGTCCTCGGGAGAATTTTTTCGGGGTGTAAAGCCATAGACCCAACTTACTTCAGGGGGCATCGACATTAAGATAGATTCGGTGCGACCTTTTGATTGAAGACCAAAGTGGGTCCCTCGATCATATACCAAATTAAATTCTGCGTATCTACCTCTTCGATACTTTTGAAAATCTTTCTCTTTATTAGTAAAAGGGATCTCTTTTCTTCTCTCCAGAATGGAAAAGTAAGCATTCTGAAAACTTTTTCCTACGCCTTGCATGAATGAAAAGCTCGAATCAAAACCGTCTTCGCAAAAATCATCAAAGAAAATTCCTCCCACGCCCCTTGTTTCATTCCGGTGAGGAAGATAAAAATATTCATCGCACCACTTTTTTAATTTAAGGTACAAACCTTCTCCAAACGGATCGCAGGTTCTTTTGGCCTTTTGGTGCCATTCCACCACATCCTCTTTAAAGGGGTAGTAGGGGGTTAGATCAAAGCCTCCTCCGAACCACCAACAGAGGGTTTGATCCTCTTTTCTCGCTTCAAAATAACGAACATTTGCATGAGTCGTTGGGATAAAGGGATTGTCCGGATGAAAAACGATAGAAACTCCCATGCCGCGAAAGGATGCTCCCTCTAATTCAGGACGATTTTGAGTCGCGGTTTTGGGAAGTTTATTTCCGGAAACATCCGAAAAATTAATTCCACCCTTTTCAATAATTTGACCGTTTGTGAAAGAAAGAGTTTTTCCACCTCCACCTTCTTTTCTCTTCCATTGATCTTCCTGGTGTTCAATGGAGGGATCAGCACTAGTTAATTTATTTTCTACACTATTTTGTAATTCGAGAAGGTAGGATTTTACCTGTTCTGCTTGGTCAATTTGCACGCCTGCAGTAAATTGCCGGTTAAATCTATCGGGAAACTAGTGCCAATGGGATTGGGAAACTATTCTTCTTCCTCGTCATCGGGGTCTTTCTCTAAGTGCTCCTTAGCACTATCGAGGTCTTCACAAATTCCCCATTCCTCACAACCATCAAGGTTATTCCACATCTCTGCTTCTTCTCCTGTGGCAATGATTGCACCTCTCATTGGAAGTTTCATGTCCTCAATTTTTTCGGCAAATTCTCCCACTACTTCTATTGCTTCTTCTCCTACCTCTTCCAAATTCGAGACATCAATGATGAGCTTTAATATTCCCTCATTGATTGTGTTACGGATACGGTTATCCATATTTTCTTTGATATCATTGATAACAAAAGGAGACAATTCGGGTGGTAGTTTGAATAAAAGATAGTCATCCACGAATTTGAAATACCTTGCCGATGAATCTAAGTTCATCACTTTAAACATAATTGCGTCTGCTTTGTTGGCATTGAAAGGTTTGGTTATACAATCTGCAAAACCTGAATTCAGTGCTTTTTTCTGAGCAGATTCATCTCCCTGCACTATCATTCCAATCACTGGTGTATTTAATACATTGTGATTAGTCTTTAATTTTCTTCTCAAATCAACTGAAGTGTCACCTGGTAGTGCCATACTGATTAAAATCGCAGAAAAGGAAGAACTTTCACAGATTTTGAGGGCACCTGCCTCATCAGGAGTGCTTTGTACGACCCATTCATTTTTAGCGAAGATATCAGTAAGTTGTTTAATAATATTGGGTTTATCATCTACCACCAAAATTTTGATTGTTTCCTCATTGGAGGACGGGGAATGAGTTTCATTGGCACTCATTTCATTGGTTGCCAATTGGTTCATTCGATAAAGGCGACGACCAAGAGTGCGAATTAACTTAACTGACACCTTAGGATTCTTGGTCACGATATCTTCGATACTTTCTTCCACATGCCTCACTTTAGAAGGAGTTTTTGCTTTGATTACAGCATCGCGTTTCATACCGAGTATCTCGCTTAATTCTCCAAAGATTGATCCTGGTTGATCAATTTCGCTCAGTGTTTTTCCTTCACGAATAACTGCAAGAGAACCAGATTCTAGGATACAAAACCCTTTTCCCAATTCTCCATCGTTTAAAACGATTTCACCTTCCGCATATTCTTGTAATCTAATCATGGGTATAAAAACAATCATCAACTATTTGTAATGGGGGATCAAATAAAATCGTATTAAGTATCTTTCGCCCTCCAGAATAGTTCATTGAAAATAGGTAAAGAGTAAATGGCTCATTTCCTCAAGCTCACTTTTTCCACTTGCACATTAATGTTTCCTATAATTTCGGAAAGCTTAAGTCCAATATCCAATAAGGAGTCTTGTTGCAGGGAAGATACGGATAATGTAATGCGATCTGCATGGGCGCCCATTTTACCCAGTGCTGAATCGAGCGAGTGCCATTTTCCATTTAGGTGAAATTCCGTCCACATATGAAAGCCCATCACATTTTTTTGATTACCAAATCTTTCCA
>JABGUO010000152.1 GCA_018646565.1 Opitutia bacterium
GATGAAGAAGAAGCATAACCATCTTGCTATCGCCGGCGGTCGAAAGAAAAAAGCGAGTGATTTAAAATTAGACATTATGCTCCTTTGAACACTTACCTATTTTAAATTAAACCGGAAGCCAAAATCAAAGAAATTATAAAAATTTGTTCTAATCTAAAATCTGTTCATTTGAACAAAATGGATTAGAGGTAACCTTCAGTTCAAATTTACCCCTATGGCTTTGGAAGTAAAAGCCATAGGGGTAGAAAAGATAGAATAAGTAATATTACCAGGCGTATTGCCAACCAAGAGTCCATGTGGAATCAAGTTCTAGTTGGACACCATTTACTTTTTGATCGAGGGGAGTTTCCCATTCTGCAGCCAAGCGATGGCCTTTCAGTCCACCATCTTGAAAATAATAATTAAGGCCTAAACCTAATGTTGTTATATCACGCCCTTGAGAAGTAGCTTGATTACCAGGGCTCATGTTTTTTTGCATTGTGGTCAATCCCTTGTGAGCACCGTCGACTTCATCTTGGTTGGAATAATCAAGCTTTGCTGATGCACTAAGGGAATCAGTAATCTTACGAGCTCCCCATAATCCCGCCTCGAATTTGTTACCGAGTGTGTAATCCTGATCATTTTCTCCAATTCGAAGAATTCCTCCAAGTTGCGCCCCGTAAGAATAGTTCTCAGTTTGCGCCAAATAAGTTACTGCAGGATGAAAATCCCAAGTTCCCGAACCTAATTGCATGCCGTAGCCGAGTGTGTTGTTACCCGACTTTTCATCAATGGAACCGGTTGGAAGGCTTAGCCCAATATTGAGATGGATACGACGCCCAGAGTCCCAGCGGGCTAGATCGTAAAGGCCCGCGATTTTCAAATCTCCAATTCCGTTCGACTCCATCTTGCCCATACTTGAACCCTGCATGGTCATTTCGTTGTCTAAATAGTGGAGCATACACATTAATGTCCACTTGTCAGAAATCGCATGCATCGCACCAAACATATGCATATCCATGGTCATAGACTTCGGAAGCATCATCTTATTATAGCCATAAGTAGTGTTCGCATCAGTTGCACTAATATCATTGGACCCATTGAGTAGTCCCTCCATCTCCATGGTCATGAAGCGATAGGATACCATCCATTCGCCCATGGTGTGCATATGATCTCCCATTACGGAGATAGGAGCGTGGCCATCGGGTCGGGCAGCAGTCCAGGGCTCATCATGAGCAAAGGAAAAGGGGGCATTTAAAAGAATGGTAAGAAAGAAGAGAGAAGTTTTTTTCATAATTATATAAAGTGTAAAGAGTTAGAATAGAGCGTAAAAAAATCGAATCCAGACGCGTAAGTTTAAATACGCAAATTAGTAGCTTCTTCCGCGATTGTGCGGAAAGACGGATTCGAAGAGAGAATGAGTTACGCTCTGATTCGCGGAGGAGGTAGCTCCGCTGGATCGTAGGTTGATGAGACAAACCCGATAGGAGGGTATAATTTCCCCACCATTCTCTGTCCATGATCAGTAACAATTTCAGAAATTTCTGATGCTAATTTTAACTTGTGCGAAAAAAGCTCTGTGGCCGTTAAACCTTTTTTACCTGAATCTGTTTGTTCACTCACAAATTCACAGACGCTACAGGGTAGATCCCCATTGAATGTCCATTCCACGGATAAACTGATTGATTGGGTTTCCTCATAAAATTCATCGATCATATTTAACCACGCTCCCACTTGTACGATGGCCAATGGCATACCGCTTATTGTGAGTGCAGAAAGAAAAGAAAGGAAATATAGGATTCTTTTAAACATGAATTTGGACTCATTCTTAAAACTTTAAAACCAAAGAATGTTCAAGGATTTTTGATCAGTTACATCAATTTTTCTGAAGATCGAATTCGATAACAGTTAAAAGAAGATTCTTTCAATCGTCCAATATAGGCCGAAAAGGGCAATAGTGAGTGAACCGGGTATGACAATCCATTGTCTATAATTTGACTGATTTTTAATTTGAGCGGTTAAGCAATAAGCAGCAATGAGTAAGGCAAGCTGACCAAACTCAACGCCTAGGTTAAATCCAAACAATCCAATTAACAGGGAGGTAGGTTCAAGATTGAATCCACTTAATGCACCGGCAAAACCAAGACCATGAATCAGCCCAAAAATAAAAACGATTACTAAACGATAGGGTTTGTAGCCTGGAAAAAAAATATTTTCCAGAGCGATGACCGCAATACTGGCGGCAATAATTGGTTCCACGATTTGGGGAGACACTGAAATGATACCCAATGTGGCTAGACCCAAGGTTAGGGTGTGAGCAACTGTGAATGCACTCACTTGTAAGATCAGTGGTTTCCATTTTCTGGACAAAAGAAATAAACCGAAGACAAATAAAATATGATCCAGTCCGAGAGGAACAACATGCACAAATCCCTGTCGGAGAAATGAAATGAATGTGCTTTGCGAATCAGCAGTGTCTTTATATTCGAACTTGGATGATTCGGTACTATTACTTTCCTCTTCCGGTCTAAAAAAATTGGTCAAATCTAACGTAAAGCTATTTTCTCCAGGAAATAAAACGTTAACTCTTTTTTGTGGTATGCCATTTAGCCGGTTTGTAAATATAATATCATAAGCTGCCGTTTCCTTGGCACGAATTTGATAGGATTGGGATTCCGAACTTAACTTTCTGCGAGCGTATCCACGGATGATAAAGGTATCACTTTCTTCAACGGTATTTCCCCCGATTTTTTTTTCAAAGTCATATTCAAAGTCAGGTAAAAACCATTCTTTTTCATCAAATCGAATAAGCAAAGCCTCGCTAATTAGGTTTTTTCCTTCCAGCAGTAAATCTTTTCTTTCTTCCGCAGTTAGCTTATCAAAAGCGGGTCCGCTCAACATGGGAACCTCTTCAGGGTCATCTGCAAAGCTACGGGTATCAATTTCCACGGTGATAACACTGGACCCGTTTTGATCAAAATCACCAATTACGGGAATATCAGGGATCGGGTGGCCATTTAGTAGGGCAAATGTGGATAGAAGGAGGAAATAAATCGTTACGAGTTTCATCGAGAGGTAGGAAAATCTAGGTTTTAGCATTTCTTGTAAGGTCGTTCAGCAAATTTATTAAAATTGAGTACTTCTTTCTTGTCTATCTTGTAATTGGTCATTGAATGATATTTCTAATACATAACATATTAACAAAATATATTACCCACTATGAAAAAATTATTCTTATTACTCGCTTCTATCGCATTTGCTGGTTCCGTGTTTGCCGGTTGCCCTTCCAAGGCTATTCACGGCAAGGTTGTTGGATTCGATAAAGAGTCAAAAACACTTACCATTACTCAAGGTAAAAAGGAAAAGAAAATCCAAGTAGGTAGCAAAACTGAAATGGTTGGAATTGATTGCCCTACTAAACTTAAAAAAGGTGCCCGCGTAAGCATTGACGGTTGCAA
>JABGUO010000153.1 GCA_018646565.1 Opitutia bacterium
ATTGGTACCAAGCGGTTGTCTTTATTCAAGAAGAGGAAGAATAAATTTCTACAGAATACATACGGATAAACTACACTCTTGATCAAGGTACCTGCTACTAAGTGCGCCAATTTCGATATCCTCTTTCCATATTCCAACTCCTATTTTAAGGTAACTTGGTTACTTTAGGGTGTTTATATCCTCGTAGTGCTAAGTTTTAACGCTCTTATTAAATTTGTACTATTTTAATATAGCTATCTTAGTGCACTATCCTGTTAAAACTTAATGTACCTGACATTGAAGTAATTTTAATACTAAAAAAACTAAAAAGATAACTTTTCCTTTTGATCTAGATGGGGGTTTCATTCATGTTGAATGTAAGCACGGATTAATTGGGCGATACGCTCAATTATAAAATTGGCCGTCGACTTGGGCAAGGTCGACGGCTTTTTTTGGTTCATTGCCTTCCCCTTTATTCATCCTCCGGCTTCACTCTGGCCTCTAAGTTTAAAAATTTTACAACTAAGGTTGAATGTTTGCTACAATAATTCTAGATACATTAGGTATGAAACAATTATTAAAATGTATTCTTATACCCTGTATTGCATTGTGCGGAACTTACTTTCATGTAGTGGGGCAATCTTCTCCACCTGCACTTTCGCCTTCCATAAGGCCAAGCTTACCAATGAATATTCCCCCTCCGCCCAGCTTTGCTTCTCTTTCTAGTAAGAGTGGAAAATACCAGATTGTAAGTGCGGAGTATTATTCTGAAGATGCGAAACCATTTTTATATAAACGGCTGGTCAAGTTCGATACCACAACTGGAGAAGCTTGGGTTTTGGCCTCTAAAATTGGATCGAACGGTGAGCAAAGAAAATGGGTTCCTTTAGAAACCAAAAAACCTGTTTCTCGATAGGAGTAAATTTTTTAATTCTAGTTCGTTTTAATAGAGTCTAATTTCTTTTTTAATTGTTGGAACTTTAGATCCATCGCTTCCGTTTTTTTAAGAAGTTTCTTATTTTGGAGTCCAAAGTGTCCAATTAGAAGGAGGATACCAAAGCCAATCAGTGCAATTCGACCAAATTGTATATCCCCCCAACTTTTATTCCAGGCAACATAAAATGCTGCTGTACCCATAATACCAAGGGACAGGATCAAGCCAATATTCCATATAACTCGCCCTAATCCTTTGGGTCTTTCTCTCCCCAAAACTTTTTTACTATTTATTAGCAAAAAGAAACTGAGATAAGCTACAGGTATTAGAGTAAATCCGAGAATTGATGTTGGAACCGCTAGCCAAAAAGCAGCGTCGTTCCAAACAAAGGGACCCAGTACTCCGATTCCGGCAATGTATGCTCCTCCTAAAAATACTGGTCCCTTATGAGGTTTTCCTAATACTTCGCAGATCGCATGACCATTGATTGTCATTAGAATAATAATAGTGGACAGAGCCATACCGACTACTCCGATTCCAAAAATAACTTGGGACAGGGTATCATTTGCCGTTAATGATTTCAGGGATTCAGCCAAGTCACGGGCATCTCGTTTTACGAGCATCGCGGCAATTTGTTTGTCGGATTCTGGGATGGTTGAGCCCAGTTCCTTTTTTTGAACAGGAGCTAAGCTTGCAAATTTCTCTTCACCCAATTCTAGCTCGAGCCTTTCGGTAATAAATGCATTATATCCCTTGGCCAAATTAGAGCGCAGTACTCTGTTTTCATAATCTTCGTAGGCAGACTCTGGTTTTCCGTTAAACTGAGTGCCGGCTGCAATCACAACGCAAGAGGTTGCTACCACATAGGGAATAAGAAGGGCAGTCCATAAATCAAATTTGGCAAGGCCTCTATGTTCTCTTCCCCATTTTCGGCTAAGGAGAACAAATGGCATAAAGAATGTCATGTTGATCCCTACTGCAGTTGCAGCTGCTGCAATCATCACATCTTTTTGTAAATTTATGATTTTATTTTCCCAAAAGGAACGAAATTCGCCAGTCCCTTCGAGGAAAGGAGAGTAGACTTCCGCAGGTTCATAAAAAAGCGAGAAGTTTGGAATAAAGCCCGCCGCAATTTCGTTCCAAGGTAATTCGCCTGCGACACCCATGCTGATTACTACTCCAAAAAAGGAAAGAACCACGAGTGCAACCATGATTTTAAGAATTAAATCAAAGAGTTTAACTCCTTTGCTTCCGCGATCGTAAGCCCAAATAATCACGCATGCAGTGATGAGAATGGATAAAACTACGAGCACTTTCCCACCTGTGTTATCAAGGATAGGGAAGAGGTTTTGTGTGACTGCTGCAGTTCCCAATGAAAATTGCGGTAAACACCAGACAATATTTGCTAGGATGGTTGCGATTGCCCAACCCCAACCTAGGACAGGGTTGATTTCGTTATTAATCGAAACAAAGGGGCTTTGCCCGGTTGAAAGAGTTACATGACTAATCGCACACAGCATGATGATGCCCAATATAATCGCGATAGGCTGGAGCCATAGTAGGGAATATCCAGCTAGAACTCCCAAGAATAAACTGGATGCAAGTGATCCACCCCCAAGTGTTATTGCACTTTGGAGCCATCCTGGTCCGGAAAGTTTAGTATAGGTTGCTAGGCACGAGTAAAGCCCTTTGGCTTCGGCATCCTTGAGTAATTTTTTCTCTTGTTCGATCGACATACCCTTGGTATCTCGTTCCTGAACTACTTTGTCAAGAAGTCAATAATGGGCAGTTAACTTAAAAGAAGGTAAAGTCTTGATTATTTGACCGTCATAGTACCCCGCATCATCGCAAAGTGACCGGGGAAAGTACAAACATACTCGTATGCACCCTTTTCTGTGGGTGCAGTGAAGGAAACTACATCTTGTTCTCCGGGGCCTAATAATTTTGTGCTGGCAATCACATCACCTTTGAGAGAATCGGGTAGGGGGTTTACAGCGTTTGCACCAGCACCCAATGCTTTTTGTCCAAAAGCAATTGCGGAAATTCCTTTTTTAAGGAGAACCAAGTTGTGTCCCATTGCAATTTTCGGAAGTTGCCCCGAATTTTTAAAGATAATTTTTACTTTTTCCCCTGCAGTAACATTAAAATTTTTGACATCAAATTGCATGGTGTCGTTTCCTGAAATAGTAATTTCATTTTCCGCTTTTTTCTCGGCAAATGCATAACCGAAGGCGTGAAAGAATAGGAGAGTTGATAGGAACAATCTTTTCATAAAAGGTTATATATACAGCATCTCCTTACTATGCAAGTTGGGAGAGTGAAATTAGTGGGATTAACTCAATAATCGCTACACCTTTGTGGTAGGCATGTAGCGATAATAGACTTCGAGCATTAGGATCGCCATGGTTGTGCGGTAAATCTCAGTATCTCCATGAAAGTGGGCTCCATGCTTCCAATGACCGTCATCCGCTTGGTTAGAGCAAACGGTTTTCTGAAAATCTTTGTTCCAGGCTTTCCAAAATTTGGAACCTCCTGATATTCCGGTTGCCTGAAAGCAAGCCTGTGCATGGTAGTACCAACCGTAAACATTAATGCTACTCCAATCTTTTTTAACTGCTTCATTTTGGACAATCCACTCCAATCCTCTTTTGGCTTCTTCTGACTTCGCATTTTTCCAAATTTGAAGCGAGAGAATACCAGTTCCAGTAAGACTCGATTTTCCTGTTTTGCCTCTTTGATAGGCAAATCTACCTGTTTTGTCCTGACATTCCTTCACATATTTGATCGCCTTATCCATTGCCTCATCTAATCCGCTGATTTCAATCCCGGTGTAAGCCGCTGCCTTTAGAGCTTGGATATTCCACCCCGCAACAGATAAATCGGTGTGAGCCGCTGGGCCTTTTCCGTAACTGTAAGCCCAACCCCCATTTTCATTTTGTCCTTTGATGATATGTATGGTCGCTCTCTTCGCAAACTCTTCCAGTCTCTTGATCTTAGTCATGGTGTAGGCTTCGCACAGAGCATAGGTGCGGATTGGATGAGAATAAGACCCCCTTTGATCAATCTTTGGTTCGGGTGTGGTAGAAGTGATAAATTTAATCGCTTTTTGGACAGTGGGTCCGTAATCAGGGGAGTCTTGTAGTTCGCAGTGTCCAAGATAGCAAAGCAAGGCCATTCCGGTCATCGCGTTTTTATCGCTCGGTTTTAGTTGCCCTTTTTCATCCTTGTCTTTTCCTCCCCACGACCCTTCAGGATCTTGTGTTGTTTGCAACCATTTCAGACCTTTCACAATAGCCGCTTCAGTCATTGTTTTACCACCCCCCGACTTTAAACGTGCAATGCGTTTCTTGGGATCGCAACGCTGCTGCATCGTTTTGGGCAAAGCCAATCCAATCCCCGCCATCGCTTTTGTCATTTGATCGTTATTCATACCCGCGGCAGACATCGTGGGGGCGGCAGCTTCCACAACAGGGGCTAAATCCTTCACATCCAATTCATTAAAGTCGGGTAGAGTAATATCCGAAATGGCAGTGGTACGAAAAGTTTGCTGAGTAGTGGGTTGTGCTTTTTTCTGCCTTTGCATCAGTTTGACCACTTTTTGCTTTTCCTGTTTTTGTGCGGCAGGTGCTGTACCTCCGTCGGAAAAGTCGGAATTTCCTTCTCCGCTCAGTGCGAGTCCCATCATCATTCCCCAAATGGATGACATTATAATGGTCAGCATAAGCAAAGAAACAAGTAGGCTATTGAGTAAGCGATACTCGCGCATGTATTTACTAAAACCACCTTCGAGGGGAGGTGCAATCGTAACGGATTGATGGTCCTCTAAATAATCTTCTTGGGGAGTTTGGTTTTCTTCGGGGTAAACTTCTTCTTGGTCCATTAATCCAAGTAATCAAAACCGTAATTAGTTTACAATAAGAATTTAAACTTTCGTCGTGGGCATGTACCGATAGTAAACTTCAAGCATCAAAATAGCCATGGTTGTTCGGTATACATCCGAGTCACCATGAAAATGGTTACCATGGGGCCAATGTCCATCTGCTGCTTGGTTGGAAGTAACTGTTTTTTGAAAATCCTTATTCCACGCTTTCCAAAATTTGGAACCTCCTGATACGCCGGTTGCTTGGAAACAGGCTTGTGCGTTGTAATACCAGCCATACACATCGACCTTACTCCATTCTGTAATCACTGCTTCATTCTGTACAATCCATTCAAGACCTTTTTCGGCTTCTTCTGACTTGGCATTTTTCCATATTTGCAGGGAAAGGACTCCCGTTCCGGTAAGACTGGCTTTTCCTCCCTTTCCTCTTTGATAAGCAAACTTACCCGCCTTGTCCTGGCATTCTTTGACATATTTAATCGCTTTATCCATCGCCTCATCTAATCCACTGATTTCAATTCCGGTGTATGCCGCTGCTTTGAGTGCTTGGATATTCCATCCCGCAACAGATAAATCTGTGTGAGCCGCCGGGCCTTTTCCGTATGCATAGGCCCACCCTCCATTTTCATTTTGTCCCTTGATCACAAGCTCGGCAGCCCGTTTTGCATAAACTTCCAACTTTTTAATCTTGGTCATCGTGTAAGCTTCGCAGAGGGCATAGGTACGAATAGGGTGAGAATAAGAACCGCGGTTTCCTGCCCCCACTGGCTCGTCGGGGGGCATGGAGGTAATATAACTAATCGCCTTTTGTACGGTGGGGCCAAAGTCGGGGGAATCTTGAAGCTCACAATGTCCGAGGTAACAAAGGAGTGCCATTCCTGTCATTGCTTTTTTGTGATGAGCGTCCGCTTTGATTGGCTCACCATTCTCATTTTTGTCTTTTGCTCCCCAGGAACCGTCCTCGCTTTGGGTTGCCTTAAGCCAATTAAGTCCTTTCACAATTGCGGTTTCCGTCATTGTTTTCCCACCCCCCGATTTTAATCGGGCGATTCGTTTCTTGGGGTCACAACGTTGTTGCATCGTTTTGGGCAAAGCCAATCCAATCCCCGCCATCGCTTTTGTCATTTTATCGTTATTCATGCCCGCGGCAGACATCGTGGGGGCAGCGGCTTCGACCACTGGGGCTAAGTCCTTCACATCCAGTTCATTAAAGTCGGGTAGTGTAATGTCAGAAATGGCGGTGGTTCGAAAAGTTTGCTGGGTAGTGGGTTGTGCTTTTTTCTGCCTTTGCATTAGTTTGACCACTTTTTGTTTTTCCTGTTTTTGTGCGGCTGGGGCCGTACCTCCGTCGGAAAAATCGGAATTTCCTTCCCCACTGAGTGCGAGACCCATCATCATTCCCCAAATGGAAGCCATTATAACGGTCAGCATAAGTAAAGAAACGAGGAGGCTATTGAGTAGTCGATACTCGCGCATGTACTTGCTAAAAGCTCCTTCAAGGGGAGGTGCAACCGAAACAGTTTGTTGTTCCTCGATATACTCTTCTTGAGGGATTTGGTTTTCTTCGGGGTAAATTTCTTCTTGGTCCATGATTGTAAAAATATATAAAAAAGAACATTTTCAACATGAAACAGGAATAGAATAAGGTCAAGTATGCAGGAATATTTATTTCTATTAAATTCTTTCCTTTTGAAGCGAGCACTCTTAAATTATAACATTAACAAAATGGTATTACTTTTTTCAAACTTTAGTTTTGGTAGAAATTTTTTAATTACTATTTTATTTTTTACAGTGGACTCTTTTTCGAATTCATTAGTTGCGGAGGATAATGCCAGTAATTTACCCGCGATCAAAAAAGTAAAAGAGGGAATTTATGATTTCGGCGGGATTATAATTGATCGTAAATCCAATTCTGTTTCGATTCCTGCATTTTCAAATCAAGTCAATGGACTAGTGGAGTATGCGGTGGTTCATGAAGATGGAAAGATTCATGAATCCCTTTTTCGTACCACAGTAAGACCGCAACTTTTTCACACCTCGCTCTTACTTCTGAAGTTTAAACCCGTGGAAGACTTCTTTCAGAATTTATGGAGTGATGATCCAAAATCTATCGATTATTCTGAGAATTGCTTTGAAATTTTAGTTTCGTGGGAAATAAACGGAACAAATTATGAAAAAGAAATGGAGAATTTATCGATTAACCAGAGTAGAAATGGACCGATAGAAAAGAAATCATTTATTTTTACCGGTTCCAAAATGATAGAAGGAACTTTTTTGGCGGAATCTTCGGGATCTATTCTTGCGATTTACGCCGATGAAAGTGCCGTTATGAATAACAGTGACTACGATAGCTCGAATGACGATGTATGGATCGCAAATAAGCAAGAGATGCCTCCTTTGGAATTACCTGTTTTGATTCGCTTCCACTTGCCTCAATAAAGGATTTGAGTTATTTTTACAGGATAAATTATGAATACAATAAAAGGTTTTTTTCAAGTAAGTTTATTTTTCTTTGCCTGCGGGTTTACTCCTTTACTTGCTGATCAATCTACCTCGATAAAATTAGAGATTGAGCGGGCCATTGGAAAAGGAGTGAAGTGGCTTAACCAGGAACAAAACCGTAGCTCAGGTCATTGGGGAGAAGCAGATTACCCTGCTTTAACTGCTCTCGCACTTCGTGCAACTATGGGGCATCCAGATGAGTTGGTTGTGGCCCAATATTCTTCCAATCAAATCAAAGGCTTTTCATTTTTACTTTCTAAAGTTCAATCCGATGGAGGAATTTACGGAAAGGGTTTGGCTTGTTATAACACCTCCATTTGCATGATGGCATTATTACAGTCTAAGAATCCCGAATATGAGAAAATTATTCAAACCGCGAGGCGTTTTCTTATCAATCAACAATCAGATTTTGATCAAAAAGGAGTGGAGGATAATACATTCGATGGAGGAGTAGGGTACGGATCCCGTTGGGCACATTCCGATCTGTCCAATACCCATCTGGCGATGGAAGCTCTTTTTTATGCCAAAAAATCACTCCAACCCAAAGAGGGTGAGAATCTCGACTTAGATTGGGATGCCGCGATTTCTTTTGTGAGTAAATGTCAAAACTTATCCGCTACGAATAAAGAAAAATGGGTAAGCGAACATGCCGAAGATAAAGGGGGGTTCGTTTATTTCCCAGGAAGCAGTATGGCAGGGGAAAGAGAGGGGGGAAATGGTTCAGTAGCATTACGCTCTTATGGCAGCATGAGCTATGCGGGATTACTTAGCTTTATCTACGCCGAAATGGACAGTTCTGATCCTCGTTTACAGGCGGTTCGGAAATGGTTGGAGGAAAATTACGATATAACAGAAAATCCCGGGATGGGGCAGCAAGGTTTATATTATTATTATCACACAATGGCGAAAGCTCTTTCTTTGAGTGGAGTGGAGACTGTGTTAGATAAGGAAGGGAAAAAGAAAGATTGGCGAAAAGAATTGGCTTTAGAGTTATTGAATAAACAGAATCCTGCTGGATACTGGTTAAATGAAAATGGAAGATGGTGGGAAAGAGACCCAATTTTGGTTTCCTCCTACGCATTACTTGCTTTGGAAAGGGTTTATTACAGCCTCTAATTAGTACCCTTCTTCTGATATTACTCTGATTGCACGATGAAAGCTTGGTTTTTTTTACTTTGTTTTTTACTAGAACTTACTCCTTTGCTTTGGGGCGGTAAAGACCTTCCTCAATTTGCAAAATTGGATACGGATTTTATTTATTTTAATTTAAAAAAAGAGGATTCTCGCGAAGTTGTTATGAAAAAGCTTCGAGAGGGAGGCTTTTTACAAATTTACGAGGAGCGGGATAAGGAATTGGTTAAATGTACACTTCGATTGAATAATTTCCGTTATTCACTCGCGGCAAAATTAAAAAAAGATAAGCTCAAGTTTTGCTTGATTGAAGGGCAGAAAGGATGGCAGTTTTCATTTTATGAAGATGTGGTTCAGCCTCAATGGGAAAACCTCAGGGAAATGGTAATACAAAAATACGGAGTTAACAGAGAGCATCGAGATTTCCCCAATTTGAATGATGTTCCCTTAAATGACGAAGGAGGTTATCTGACTGACACATGGGATTTGAGTGATCGTGTAGTCATACTGACAATTCAACTTTTTGAAGTGAAGGACTGTTGCACTAATCAAATGGTGGAGTATTCATGTTGCACCCTGCTCATACAGCCCAAATAAAACACATACGAATGGGAATTTTTTCAAAATTTAAAAAAGGATTTCAAAAAGGGGCTTCTCTTATACACGGTGCTTTTGACACCCTTTCTGGGAAAGGAAGAGTCGATGAAGATAGCTTGCTTGAAATTGAAGAGGCATTTTATGGGAGTGATTTTGGGGTCGAAACAACAGAAGAGATTTTAGACTCTATCCGGGAGGCTCATCGAACTGACAGAGAACTCAGAGCAGAAGGAGTCGGGGAGATTGCCCGTAAGGTTTTGCGTACTACCTTGGAGGGGGCAGAGGGGGTTGATAATTTAGGCAACTCGGTCAACAAACCTGAGGTTCTTTGTTTAATAGGAGTCAATGGTTCCGGGAAAACTACCACTTGTGCAAAATTGGGTTATCAACTAAAGGCGACTGGGAGGAAAGTAATTCTCGGCGCCTGTGATACTTTTCGTGCAGCCGCGACCGAGCAATTAAAGGCATGGGCAGACCGTTTGGAGTTAGAGGTTGTTTCCGGTCATCATGGTGCAGACTCTGCCGCGGTTGCATTTGATGCTTATTCTGCAGGCGAATCTCGTGGGTATGACTTAGTTATTATTGATACCGCTGGCCGACTTCATGTGAAAGAAGGCTTAATGGATGAATTAGCCAAGATGAAGAGAGTGCTTGGAAAACGAAATGAGCAGGCACCCCATCATTCTTGGTTGGTTGTGGATGGATCAACGGGAATAAACGGAATTGAACAAGCCCGTGTCTTTAATGAAAAATTTGGTATTACCGGTTTAGTGGTTACTAAACTGGATGGTTCTTCAAAAGGGGGTGCATTAGTTGCAATTTACCGAGAGCTTAAAATTCCAATATTTTATGTTGGATTGGGAGAATCTGCCGATGATTTGCAACCCTTTTCAATAGAGCAGTATCTAGACTCCATCTTGCCTGATGTAAAAATGGAATCCGTGAATTAATCTTTCCTTTGATTAGAATTACAAAGCAATAATGAGCGAAAATGTACTCAAGACTTTAAATGTGGGGCTTGGTGAACGGTCCTACCCGATTTACATTGGTCGGGATTTAGGATCCTTGATCAACCAGGCATCTAGTAAATATTTGGCCCAAGGTAAGAAAGTGGTTTCAATAACGGATATCGGATTAATAAAAAAAGCACCTTCATTTGCCAGCGAATTTCTTAATTCCGTTCCCCATTTAAATTTACCGAATGGAGAAACGACCAAGTCAATCGAGCACTTGTCCAATATTTGGGATTTTCTTGCTGATCAAGGGATCGATCGATCGGGAATCCTGTTCGCACTTGGTGGTGGAGTAACTGGAGACCTTGCGGGGTTCGCCGCCGCTTCTTATTTGAGAGGAATTGATTTTTATCAAGTACCCTCTACCTTGCTGGCAATGGTGGATAGTTCAGTCGGAGGGAAAACTGGGATCAATTTAAAAGCGGGTAAGAATTTAGTTGGAGCATTTCATCAACCCAAGGCAGTTTTTATTGATCTGGACTGTTTGAAGTCTTTGCCAAAGCGAGAATTTTCTGCTGGTATGGCGGAGGTTATTAAATATGGACTTCTTGGAAATAATGAACTTTTTACTCGTCTTCTTTCCTTTTCCTCACCCCTTCACTCGGAATCAGAAGAACTGCCAGGAATTATAGAATCCTGTTGCTTGGATAAAGCCAGAATTGTTGAAGATGATGAACGCGAAACGGATGGTGCACAGGGGGGGCGTGCACTGCTCAACCTTGGCCATACTTTTGCCCACGCAATTGAAGCAGTGTCGGGGTACGGGAAATATCTTCACGGGGAAGCGGTTTCCATTGGCTTAGTCTGTGCCATTCGTTTATCGAGACGGAGAGATTATTGTACCAGTCAGGACGAGTCATCGTTGGAATCTCTCCTTCAATCTTATCAATTACCTATTCAGCTTAATTCAAGCTTATCAATTTCTGAGCTTATGAATGCTATGCAATCAGATAAAAAAGTATCGGCAGGAAAAATTCGTTTTGTTACCCTTATGTCATTGGGTAATGCATTTGTTACTTCCGATATATCTGAAGCTGATGTAGTTGAAGTGTGGAAGTCGGTGGGGGCGACTTAATCTTTTTATTTCAATGGATATTGAACACGACTTGATGGAAGCTTACTTTGAAAGTAATGGCTTTCTGGTTCGCCAAGCAGGTCGAGTGGAGTCCGTTACAGTAAGAAAAAAACCGGAATCTATAATGACTCTGGCTATCTTTAATCCTGCCGTTCCGGAAAATTCTGCTTCTCTTGGCGTTCGTTTATACACCGGTGACCTAATTAAAATTCGCTCCGCGTTAGTTTCTTCAATCGGGTGGGGGAATTCAGAATTTGTAAATGGAATGCTTGATAATGATGCATTATTAGTAAAGTTTTTTAAAAAAGAGGTAAAAGAAAATAGAATTCATTCTAGTTTTAACCCAGGCCCTGAACTTGCAGAAAGTGGAATGGGGGCCTTTTCTCGTCTCTTGGTTGTTCCAGCACTCCCTCGAAATGAATCAAAATTAAGTGAGATTCTTAGCCTGCTTCAGGAAATTGGCGTGGATGGTGTATTGACATTACGATCTATGCTTGAAAATTTACTCAGACAATCCGAGCCTAGTAAGAGTTATCCGGGAAAACCATTTTTTCAGGTCTTAAAATTATTAAAAGCCTACGAACTTACTAAAGAACCGCAGCTTGAAATGTTTTAACAACTAATGACAAATTCTATTCATCCAACCTCCATTGTGGATCCTCTTGCAAAGCTTGGGGAAGGCTGCACGGTTGGCCCTTATGCAATTATTGAGGAAGGAGTAGAAATGGGAACTAATTGCGAGATTGAAGCCCATGCCATTATCAAAAAGTGGACAATTTTAGGAAAAGAGATCAAGGTTGGCCATTTTGCAGTGATTGGTGGCGACCCCCAGCATCTAAGCTTTGATTCTTCAATCCAGTCTCACGTTCAAGTGGGAGATAATGTTCGGGTGGGAGAAGGAGTTACGATTCATCGTTCGATCTATGCAGAAGGGGTAACTCACATTGGGTCAAAATCATACTTAATGGGGTATTCTCATATAGGACATGATGGAAATCTTGGTGAGGAGGTAATCTTAGCAAATGGAGCATTGATTGGAGGTCATGTATCCATTGGTGATCATACATTTATCGGCGGTGGTGCGGGTGTTCATCAATTTGTGCGAATTGGGCAGGGAGTAATGATTGGCGGATTGGCAGAGATTTCGAAGGATGTTCCTCCCCATCTTACTATATCTGGGCGTAATTTAGCCTATGGCCTCAATTTAATTGGTATGAAAAGAAGACAGATTTCGAATGAAGATACAAAAGCTTTAAAGCATGCTTACCGATCGGTTTTATTGAAACGGGGGAACCCATCACTTAGTGCCAAAAATTGCTTGGAGGACAGTATTATTTCTTCCAGTATTCTGGCAAAAGAGTTTGTTGAATTCTTTTTACTGGAGGGGCGAGGCTTTGTGAAAAGCAAATCCCAGGCATAGCAATCTAAACATGTTGTACTTTATCTCTTCCCCTATTATAAATTAATCATGCAATCTGCTTTGGAATTACCTTCAGGGGTGAGAGAAGGAAATGAAAAACTTGTAAAAGTATCTCCTTCCGCGTCCACAAAAATTTTTCAGTTAATTGAAAGGGAAGGGAAGGGCGATTATTTACGCATTCGAATCACTGGGGGAGGGTGTAATGGATTGTCCTATAAAATGAAGTTTATTGCGGAGTCCAAGGAGGGAGATATTTATGTGCTCAGTGAGGGAGTTAAGCTTTTAGTTGATTCCAAAACAGCGTTATACTTAAGGGGTACAACTTTAGAATACTCCGATAAAATGGTAGCCGGGGGGTTTAAATTTTCTAACCCTAATGCAAAAGCAAGTTGTAGTTGTGGTGAAAGCTTCAATCTTTAGGGAGTAAATGAAGAATAGGCTTGCTTAAAAGGGGTTAATCTTATCAATTTGAAACTTTATATTCATTTATCATTAATTTGTAACTCTTGACAATTTCTAATCGCAGCTAGCCCACATGGTTAAAAAACCAAGTGGAAAAAATAAAAAACGGTATCAAAACCGTGATTACATTCGAAAGAATGACAAGATTCGAGCAAGAGAGATTCGAGTCATTGGTCCAGATGGAGGAATGTTAGGCGTCATGCCCCCTGAGGAGGCACTTAAAATCGCCAAGTCTCACCATCTTGATTTAGTAGAGGTTGCCTCGAAGGCGATGCCTCCAGTTTGCCGAATCCTTGAATTTGGTAAATATAAGTACGAATTAAGTAAGCAAAAGAGAAATAAAGAAAAAACTTCCAAGCGAGTGAAGGAAGCGAAGTTTAGACCAAGGATTGAAGAACACGACTACATTACAAAACTTCGTCGATCTGAGAAATTTCTTCACCAAGGAAACAAGCTTAAAATTACTTTGATGTTTCGTGGTAGAGAAATGGAACATAAAGACCTAGGGATGAACCTGGTCAAACAAGCGATAAAAGATTTAGTGGGGGTCGGTAAGGCCGATGATACCCCCAAGCTTAATGGCAGATTTATTATTGTGAGCTTGTCACCTCTTCCACAGCACCAAAGAGTACTGAAATACAACTCACTTGATGAGATTGATGGTGAGGACGAAGAAGATGATTCCAGCGAAGACTTTGAAGAAGAGGAGTCAGAAGAGACTTCGGATACTGAAAAGTAATCTACTCCTTCCTGATTTACCCCCTCCAAAACAATGGATTGGAAATTCTTCCTGCTTGTGGCCAGTGGAGGAGCCATTGGATCAGTTCTTCGGGGATTAATTTCTTATTTCTGTCGTTCATGGTTACCATGGCCAACCATACTGGTCAACGTAATGGGTGCTTTTTTAATTGGCATTTGTATCAAACACTGGGAGCAAAACTGTGAAAGCGAACTGTTTCGTGCATTTTGGATTATTGGTTTGTGTGGAGGCTTTACCACATTTTCAACCTTTGGCCTTGATGCACTCAATTTTTTAAAGTCTGCCCAATGGGGGAACGCTTTTATTTATATA
>JABGUO010000154.1 GCA_018646565.1 Opitutia bacterium
AGTAAGGAGCAAACCCTTGGAGCAAACATCATTCAATCAATGGGATGGAGATAGACCAGAGGGCTTGGGTTTTTATATCCTTCCTTTCCTTGGGACTTATAAGCCGGATGGCTTGGAGTGGAAATCAATAGGTGGAGACTTTGAGGTTGGAGAGAAACATGGATTTTCCAGTGGTATACGATTTGGGCATGGTTGGAAGTATTTCTTTACTGATTTTCAACTTTCCTACTTTCATAATGAATTGGAGAGCATAGATATTGGATTACCCTCTGTCCGTTTTTCTGGCAAGACAGATGGAATGGGTGGGCATATCTCCGCTGGCGTGAAGGTGCCGGTATCCCATTCGTTTAATCTAACCTTAGGTGTAGGATTAGGCGGGACGCATCAGGATATTTCCTTTCTTTTGATGGGCCTGCCTGTAGAGGAGGAAGATTTTTTATTCAGCTATCAATTCTTTACCGGACTTGAATACCACCCGATTGATCATTTACGCATAGGTATACGCTATCGATGGTTAAGGGTAGGGGAGACCGATCTTTTCTCCGCCCGTAACTTACACCTAGCTGAATTGGCTCTGGGATATGTTTTTTAGTTAGTTTTCTTACAGCGCGAGGCAGTTGATTTTTCTGTAGAATGGAAAATCGCAGGTCTTTGTGTTTATGCGGCAAGCTTTTTTCTCCGTTTTACGGCACTTATGGAATTTGGTTAACTCCAGTTAATCCAAGGGATTACTGTTCTTTTTTAGGTGATGCTTTTAACTTTTTCTCGAAGATTGTTGCCTGTGCACGCAAACCATCATTTTCAAAAGTCAGCCCGAAATCGACCTCACCAAATGGGCTGAGTAACCCGATGCCGTTTCGGGGCATGCGGGGTTTACCCGGATGACCGAAGATGCTGGATTCATAAGTCTGAAACTTTTGATTCCAAGTATACTTTCCACCACCTGGGCACTGAAGCTCAGTTTGCCAAACTTTAAGATGGTAGGATGGGGCATCCAGTTTGTTAAGTTGTACGCGCCATTCGTTGAGTGCATAAAGGTTTGACCATGATTTTTTCTGGAAGCTTTTAAGGCTTTCTTTTTGGAAAACTCCATCTAAAAGGTCGACTAATGGGTTTTTGGCAAAAAATGCGGAGCTTTTCCCTGCCCAATTGGCAATCGTTTGGTTCTTATCTCCTGCTCGCCGAAGCAGGTTACGGTCAATGGACTGTTTGATCATGTCCTCGCTCAGGCTAACAGTGAGGTGTTTTGCCGAAGGGGCATAATAAAGTGCAACGGGGGCGGAACCTTCTTTGATTAAGTCGTCCTCAAGATTCTGTCCGGGGGCAATTTTAACATATCCCTGTTTTTTGTGAGAATGATTCGACCATACGGTCATGCCGGGAGCAGTCTGTTCGAGCCATGCCCGAAAGCCTGCCAGGAATGCAGTTAATTTGAAGGGGTTGCTCACTTCAACATTCAGTGCAACCGGAATCCGACCGAAGTTTTTTTCCATGAATTCTCCGGCTCCTTTTTCTTCGCCCGTTGAGAAGGCTTTACCCAATTCCTTAAAGAAGGGAGATTGGTCGAGGTATACAGAGCAGGACTCCCCAATCCAACTGAAAGCACCCGCTCCCAGGGATGGGGCCATGATCGAAGCAAAATTGCTTACCTGTTTTAACTCAGGTGAGTCCATGTCCAGTGCGGTGACCCAGTGGAGGAGGGCTTCCGGGTGGGGGTCGCCTGATGAGTCCTTCAGTTTGACATCGCCAGTGGTGCTGATCATTCGTCGATAATCCGTTCCACCGATCAGGGGAAGAATGGTGAGGTCACCCGAAATCTTTCCTTCTTTTATGGAAAGGCGGGCTGCGATGGGGTCAAAATATTTTGACCAATGACTTTGATAGCGGTCGCGAAAGAATACATATGCCCTTTTTTCTTCCTCTGTAATTTTAGTAATGCCCAAATCCTCGACCGAGCGGAGGAAGGTAAGATTGCCAAAGCGGGGACTATGAACACGCCCGTTTATGAGTTTCACTTTACCGAGTTCAGGAAAATCTTTTGGATTGAGTACCGAGCCTGATTCATGTCGTGCTTGTAATTCAGCAAGTTCGGAGGAGGCGCGGGTTCGGCGGGAGGCTCCAATGCGCCATTCTGGATCACACCATCGACGGATGGTGGCATCCGAGATAAGAACGAATGCATGTTCGTGGTGTGCGGGTGGCCGAAGATAGCGAGTCCGGAAATAATGGTATTCCTCGAGGGAGGATAGGCTGGTTTTCTTGCCTTGAGAGACTTGAATGATGTTCTTTAATTGATTAAGTGAATTTGTGACCACCACGATATTTTTAGCTACGGTTGCGGAATACGATTTAATCATGTCTCCTGAAGCAACCAATCCGGAATATTTCACACCCGAAATGGTACCGCTAACATTTTTTGCACTCTTATTCTTTTGGGAGGATTCGAGTCTACGAAGTGCCAAAGCCGCAACAAGGGCATCCGTTTGTTTCGCCTCGAATAGTACGGTAAGCGAGGTTCCGGTGCGAAGAAATGGATCGCTTCCGGTCATGGCCACGGAGGAAATTAGTTTGGGACCGAGTGCCCGACTGAGTTCCGTGTCGGGAAGGCAAAGTTGGTCCCGGTACTTCTCTCGCGAGCGTGCACTTTCTGCACGCCCTTCGCTCAGTCGGAGGAGTGGCGTTCCCCAAAGAGTGGCTTTATCCATCACCTCGATCATCGATTGAAAAGATGGAAAAAAGAGTGCGTGCTGATCGGAGGGCAGGGCATTGGCAAGTGGATCAAGTTCTGGTTTCGCGTCTCCGATCAATTCTTTCCATGGCATTTCATCAATGGTGATACCTTTGATTGAGGAAATTGGAATTGTCCGGTTTTGTTCATCGCTGGAAAGACGTAACTCGCGATCCAGTTGAAGATTTTCACTGATTGCTCGCCCACCTGAAAAAAGGTCCATCTGTCGCTCGATTCCACGCTTGCGAACTGGTCGAAAGTTGCGGGTTGCGAGATTATGCTGATGTTTATGTTCATCCTTCGGCAGCAGTTTCTTCAATCTATTAGAAGCCTGTTCAGATTGATGCCGAAACCAGGCAGTTCCGGGGACACTGAGTTTCTGAAGTTTTTGATAGTACGCTAATTTATTTTTCAGGTAGGTTACTTCGCCCTTTTTTTCCAGTGTAAGATTCTTGGCATTTTTCCGATTAAAGGTGAAGGGATGCTCGCTTAGTTCATTATCCTTGTTCGGAATAAAAAGTGATCCATTTACAATTGGTTTTGGATTCACTAGGCATATTCGCAAAGCACTTGTGGGTAAGTTGGTTGGATTGTTTCCATGGCTGACAATATGAATGAAGGATCTTTTGGCATCAGAAGTTCGTAAATAAGGAACGGGGGGATTGGTCCACTTTCTTAATTCTCTGGAATAATTCCGTTTTACATCAAATTTCTGAGGGATTTCCTGACCGTTTTTAAAGGTTAGATCTTCGATTTGGAGCGATAGAAAGGTTTGGGCCTGGGTAAAAAGAGGAATAAGTAAGATGGTCAATAAGAAGAGTTTTTTCATGGGACGAGTGGGCTTTTTGTTTCTGTAAAATAAGGTATTATTTTGTTAAGGTGTATTCTTGAGGGCGAGGAAATTATCTATTGGATTATCTTGTGGATACTATTTCTTGAGATTATTGTGATTTTTTCATCAACTCCATCATCATTTGTTGAACTTCTGGGATTAACTTAAGCACAGTGGCAATTTGGTTTCTGTCGGCCAAGTTTCTAGCTTTATCCCGGTCGTTAAACCAGGCAGCTATTTCGTTTGCATCCAAAGAGGCACTCGCAGTTCCGTATGGATAACCGGTTCGTACATCGAGAAGGAGAGCGTTCGCATGTCCAGTTGTTTCGATTTCTCGTGATGGTATTAAATACCCACCGATTATCGTCCAGTTAGCAACCGATGATGCGAGCTTGGTTGTTTTTGTCTTTGAAAATACTTCGTACACCAAAACATAATCAAGATGCTGCCTGGCAGCTCCCAGTCGAACTTTACGAAAGATTTCAACCGAGTTTCTATTGCTCTTAGTATTTATGTTTTGAGATGAATATACCATTTCTGCAATCATTGAGCTAACCGGGACAAAGTCTCCAAATTTTTCTCCCATTTCCTCTTTTACTTTTGTCCACGATTCGATTTCCTTGGCTGACAAGTTAGATATTTTTCCGTTGTAAAGCTTGACTAAACCAATCCTTGCAGGAAATCGAAGGGAGGGTTCAATTTGAGCAACAAATCTTACTTCTTGGTCTATGCTACTCCTGTTTTGCTCCTTCATGTCAACTTGGGTGTATCCAGATAAGTACTTCTTTCCGGAGGTCATTTGAACTGAATGTGACTGGCAGCCAACGGTTATAAGGGATAGAGCGAGCAGCAGTGCGATTTGAATAGTACGTTTTGTCATTTTTTGAATTTGTTAATTTTGTGAAACCTAATTATCTATTAACATTTATCATGCCACCCTGTCGGGTTTTGCTTAAAGTACTCTAAGCCAATGATTTGTGTTTGTTTGGTTCGGTCTTTTGTATTTTTATATTCCATAATTTGTAATATGCGTTACAATTTATGTTATATGAATAAGTCAGATTTAAGTTTTTTATTGAAAGAGATACATACTTTGACTTTCGTAAATCCGTTCGGCAGTCAGAGGGATGAAATTGAAGAGAGAATTCTTAAACAGTTAGGCGTGGCGGAAGTATCAGGGCCCATAAACCCGATATTTACTAAGGAATTTAATCAGGTTCTTTATTGGGTAGATCAGGCAGAACAATCTTTACTGGGAGGCATGGTAAAGAACTTTGATTCTACTGTACGAGCTGAACAGATTGCATCATTGGCATATTTTTCTCTCTACCATAAACTGGTCGATGATTTTGATTCTTTGATTAACCGTGCTGAGGGAGATACTGTCTCCAATCGTCAATTGTTCAAAAAAATTGAGAGAGGAATTAAACAGAGAAGTCCATTGGTTTGCGGAGGAAGAAGTGCGATGTGGGAAAACCCGGAGCACCTTTTTTCCTGTTTTTATCAATTGCGAAGAGCCTTCCTCTGCCTTTTTAATGAAATTGTCGGGTGGAGTAAACCGATAAGGGCACTACGAGTGCGTGTATGGGAGAGTATTTTCACAAAGGATATGCACAGCTATCAACAATGGATGCATGAATCTGTGGGTCGATTTCCGACTTTGATTCTAGGTCCCACGGGATCGGGGAAGGAAATTGTAGCTCGGGCGATCGGATTATCGAGATTCATTCCCTATAATTCGAAGAATGGTCAATTTGAGTCCAGTCCGAAAGAAAGTTTCTGTCCGGTTAATTTATCTGCCCTAACAGAAACCTTGATAGAGTCTGAACTTTTTGGTCATCGCAAGGGTTCTTTTACGGGTGCGATGCG
>JABGUO010000155.1 GCA_018646565.1 Opitutia bacterium
CCCATGCTCACCACTGATTGCTCCGCCTAATTCATGTACTTTTTTCATAAGCCGAGTCAGTGCCTCTACCGCACGACTCGATTCGTCTTGGTCTTCGTGGTTATACATAAAGTTGACATGTAAATTACCATCTCCACAGTGCCCAAAAACTCCAATCTTCAAGTTAAATTCACTCCTCAATTCATGGACACATTCCACTAAATTAATCTGTTCATTCAAGGGGACAACTACATCCTCATTCAATTTAGTATTGGCTAATTTCTTCATCGCCGGAGAGCCCTTCCTTCGAACTTCCCATAATTCCTCGGCCTTCTCATTTGAATCTGCACTCAAGTAACAAAGTGAAGAATCTTCTAACCACTTTTGTAAATGAACCGACTCGGTCTCAATCGAAGATGGATCACCATCCAATTCGATCAGAAGAACTGGATGGGGGGATAAGCCAGCAAATACCTCCTTGCCGGTAAAACTCTGCACACATTCTACTGTCCATTTATCAAGAAACTCAAGAATTGAAGGGCGAATACCTAGGCGGGCCAACTCAATTGGTGCACGCAATGCACTCGAGTCACTGGAAAAGGCGGCCAAAAATGTTTTTTGAGCAATTGGTTTACCAATCAATCGCAAAACCGCTTCCGTGACCACTCCCAGTGTACCTTCACTCCCAATCCATAAATCTCGAATATTATATCCCGTGGCAAACTTTCGTGTCGCTCTTCCCCATTGAACCGCCTCACCAGTAGGTAAGTATCCTGAAAGAGATAGTATGTAATCTCGGGTCACTCCGTATTTTACACACCTCAATCCACCGGCATTACAGGCAATATTTCCACCAATGGTGCAAAAATTTTTTGAGGAAGGATCGGGTGGATAAAATAAATTTAATTTCGCTGATTCTTCCTGAATATCTCCCACTACTGCCCCTGGTCCACAACGAGCGTTCATATTATCAGCATCAATTACAATTTTATTTAATTGAGAAACATCCAACACCCATCCTCCTTTGATTGGAGTAGCACCACCAGTTAGGGAAGATCCCGCCCCCTTAGTCGTCACTGGAATTCGATATTCATTCGCGAGTCGTAGGACTTCTCCCACTTGCGTGGCCTGCTGCGGGCAAATCACGGCTTCCGGAGAAAAGGAGACTTTTAGACCGTCGAAAGATGCATCATGCAATGATTGGACATCGACACGAACAATTCCACCAAGATTTTTCTTTAAATTGCGTAGCGCCAATGAGTTATTATCTTGATTGGAACTCATAATTTAAGAAGTTATAATAATGACTACCCTGCTTTTGTATCCAAGCTAAGCTTGGTCAAGTTTCTAGACTTTAACATATTAATAACATCCATTATTTCCTGATACGGTAGCGTTCGGTCACCACGCAGATGAATAGTGGGTTGATCACCCGTACCTTTTGCAACCTGATCGAGAAGTAATTCCAATTCAGCTTGTGAGACAGAATCCTGGCCCCAGTTATAATTACCGGAGGAATCTATGGTAATAAATTTGTCCTCCTGTTCCGGAGGCTTTTGATTACTGTCGGAGTTTTGAGAAGGTAAATCTATTCGATTATATTGCTCGATAACCGGAGTTGTAATCATAAAAATAATTAGCAGTGAAAAGGCCAAGTCAATCAAAGGAGTTACATTCAGGTCTGATATAACTGCCAATTTATTAGGCCTTTTAAAATCGCGTGCCATAATTTAAATCCTGGATCTCAATTGAATTCGACTCGACTACTGTTGTTCAATTTCGATTCGATCCGCTAAATTACTGGAAAAATTCTCAAGCTTAGTCATGCAGGATCGAGCCGTCCCCAAGAGTCCATTATATGCAAATACAATTGGAATCGCCACACACAAGGCTGCAACTGTGGTAAGAAGTGCCCCCGAAACCCCTGGGGCAAGGTGCTCAATTGTAGCCCCCCCACTCTCCATCGTCCCAAATGCGTCCATTACTCCCCATACAGTACCGAGAAGTCCAAGGAATGGAGCACCTGACACTATGGTGGCGAGCCAGTACATTTTAGCCTCGTATTCTTCCCCCACTTCAGAAAGTGCTCTCTTGATCGCATTCTCAACATAATTCATTCGGATGGAACCCTTATCGTTTGTCCTACGGGCTGCGGCCATTGCGCGGGAACAAATTTTAAGGTAGGGACTGCCCCCTCCAGAAAACAGGGCATCATCGTATTGAAAGATATTATCCAGGTCGTTAATGCGTTTCTCATCACGTGCATTTTTCGTATTTACCTTCTTAAATAATTGGTGCTTGCTCCACATTAAGCTGAGAGCGTAACAATTCATGACCACCAAAAGGCAAATGACTACTTTACCCGCATTATTGGAATCAATAAAATAATCAATTAAACCAGCACTTCCCAAAATAAAAGCACCCGAGTCCAAAGAAGTTAATAAAATCATATCAGTCATTTTTAATTTTTATAAAACACCACAAAAAACATATTTACTCTGATTTTCATGAGATCAACTAAAATCTAAATTGGAAGAAGGAAAAATCAATATATTTCGATTAAGTTTGCCCCCTTGATAAAAGAAATTTAATCAAAGTTTCACATGCAAGTTTCCAATCAGATATTAGAAGAGCTCAAACAAAAGACTTTCAACCCCTCCGGAATGAATTCGGTGGTCGGCTTGGATGGATTTGTGGATAAGATTGTAACCCCAGTTGATAAGCGAGATGGACTAGATGAGAACTTCCAGGCAATCGAAACTCTAGATGCACTAGGATCTCGAATTTCAGCCGCCGCCGGAAAAAGTGCAAATATTGAACTCTTCCCCCGGTTTGATAAACTCGGAGGGAATGGCCCCATCATGGCAAATGCACATGACTCATTAGGTCTCAATGTACGCTACATTGGGGCACTGGGCTGCCCTACCATAGATCCTGTCTTTGAAGAATTTGCCCGCAAAACAGATGCGATTTCATTGGCTGACCCCGGTATTACCACTGCTCTCGAGTTTAAGGATGGAAAACTGATGCTAGGAAACACTAGAAGCCTCGAGGAGATTGACTTCCAAAGGATAATTAAGGTTGCGGGTGAAGGAGCATTCACCGATATGCTCGCAAAGGCACAATCGGTTTCCATCGTCAATTGGACGATGATCCCCAAGATGACTTCGATCTTACTCGAAATTGTGGAGCGAATCATGCCCAGCCTCCCTCCTATCGATACACGCAATTTCTTTTTTGACCTGACTGATCCCGCCAAAAGGTCTTCCGAAGATATTCGTGAGGTTCTTCAAGTAATTTCCCGATACCAAGCTTATGCAGAGGTAACCCTTGGACTAAATTTCAACGAAGCCCTTCAAGTCTGTGATACTCTAGGATTACAAACCGGTGGAAAAGAGGAGGAGGCACTTTGCTCCATGGCGACTGAAATTCGTCGAAAGCTCGAAATTGCTTGCGTAGTAGTTCACCCCATTGAATCCGCAGCCTGTGCCACCAAAGATGGTGCATGGTGGACACCCGGACCATTTACCGAGAACCCTAAGATAACAACCGGTGCAGGAGATCATTTCAACGCAGGATTCTCCGCGGCCCGCCTTTGCGGATTCTCTCCCCTCACCTCTTTGGCATTGGCAACCTGTACATCCGGCCATTATGTTCGGACGGCTCAAAGCCCCACCACTTCCCAAGTCATCAATTTACTAAGACAAGCATAACCAACCAGCTTCATGAGTCACGAAAACGGAATATTAATATCCTTCGAGGGATCGGAGGGATGTGGAAAGTCTACGCAAATTCGCTTTTTAGCAGATCGATTGGAAGATGTTGACCATCGAGATGTTGTGGTCACGAGAGAACCAGGAGGTACAATCATAGGAGAAGATATTCGACATTTATTAATGCATGCTGATTCTTCTCAGAATATCTTTCCTGAAACTGAACTCCTACTCTTTGCAGCCAGTCGGGCACAATTGGTTCGTGAGCTCATATTACCAGCAGTTACTGATGGTAAAATCGTTTTATGCGACCGTTTTTTAGATTCCACAACTGTATACCAAGGAGTAGCACGACAAATTGCCGATGATCCGGTAACGCAAATCAATTCATTTGCGGTGGGAGATGTCGTTCCCGACCTTACCGTAATTCTCGATATTCCTGCCGAAGTCGGTTTGGAAAGAATTAAGCATCGAATTTCTGATATGCCTGACCGAATGGAACAGGAA
>JABGUO010000156.1 GCA_018646565.1 Opitutia bacterium
CAGTAGACTGTCGACGTCGCAGAACTATGCTGCGAGGGCTTCGAACTCAGGTTCGAAGTTAATGATATTATTTTCACCATTTAATGATTTGAAGCATTTTTTACGAGGCCAAGCGTCATCCTCGATACGCGACCGGATTTTCCACATTGCAGTCGAATCCGGAACACCCCCAACAAAATTTCAAAGACCAATTTCTAACATAAGCTTGAATGATGATTTCGTCAAGATTCTGGGTGGAGCATCACAATAATATTAGGGTGGTGGGTAATAAAATCGTATTTTTCGTTGCGAAAAAAAAAGATTAATGAAGACTTGTTCTTCTTGAATGACTAAAACAAAACTAAACTTGCCCGACGTCCAATATTTCAACCGTGAATTAAGTTGGTTAGCTTTTAATAACCGAGTTTTAGACCAAGCATTATCGACTCGCTATCCTTTGCTTGAAAGAATTCGCTTTCTCTCTTTTGTCTGTTCAAACCTTGATCAATTTTATGAAATTCGGGTGGCCGGATTACTGCAAAAAGTAGACGGTGGATCAACCAAAAGTGGGATCGATGGAATGCCACCTGCAGAATTGTTGGATGAGATCCGTGTTCAGGCAGGGCGAATGGCAGAAGATAAACAAGCATGCTGGAATAATGTGCTTCAACCTGCCCTTCATAAAAACAATATTTCATTCAAGAAGGTGGAGGAATTATCAAAGGAGGAATTCAATTGGCTGAAAACTTATTTCAAAAAGGAAGTCTTTCCGGTACTGACTCCTCTTGCGATTGACCCTAGCCATCCATTTCCTCTCATACTCAATAAGTCTCTGAATTTAATTGTTGCGTTAAAGAATCAAAGGAAAAAAAAGGCAGATACTCTTATGGCGGTGGTTCCCGTCCCTCGTGTACTTCCAAGGCTATTAGAAATCAAAGCCAAGGGCACCACGAATAGGACATTTCTGTTCTTGAGTGATGTCGTCCGACATTTTGTGGATGACCTTTTCCCAGGTCATGTCGCCACAGGGGCTTGGGCATTTAGGATTACTCGAAATAGTCACCTCTATGTGGATGAGGAGGAGGTAGAAAACTTATTGCAAAGTATAGAAGAAGAATTACACAATCTGCGAAAGGGTGCTGCGGTTCGCCTTGAAATTGACAAGGGTGTTAAGGAAGAAGTTTTAAACTACCTGCTAGGTGCAATTCATTTATCGGAAAAAGATGTGATTCCCGTAGACGGACCCATTAATCTTTACCGTTTAATGTCGTTGCCTGGATTGATCGATCAACCCGAGCTTAAATTTCCCTCTTTTGAAGCTTACAGTCCATTTGAATTCGAAGATAAAGAAAAGATTTTTGATACTTTAAAAAAGAAAGATATTCTTCTCCATCACCCCTATGATTCATTTGGTCCAGTGGTAGACTTATTACGACAGGCTGCCATTGACCCGAATGTATTTGCGATAAAACTTACTATTTACCGAACAAATGGAAATTCTCCTATTGTGCGGGCATTAATGGATGCAGCAAAAAACGGCAAGCAGGTGACGGCCTTGGTTGAGTTAAAGGCGAGATTTGACGAAGAGGCAAATGTCCAATGGGCTTACAAGATGGAAGAAGTCGGAGTACATGTCGTCTATGGACTGCCGGGATTAAAAACACACTCCAAGTGCTGTCTAATAGTGAGGAAAGAGGACTCCAAGCTCACAAGTTATGCTCACTTGGGTACCGGTAATTACAATCCCAGTACAGCCAGGTCATATACTGACTACAGTCTGTTTACCTGTCATCCATCATACACATCTGATTTAACCAACTTATTTAATACTTTAACGGGGTATAGTCGAACGCCACGATTTAAAAAGCTCTTAGTGGCACCGTTTACCCTTCATGACCGCATGATCAAATTGATTTCGAATGAAATCGACGCTGTGCGTGACGGAAAGCCGGGAAAAATCATAATTAAGGTAAACAGTCTAATTGACCAACCAGTAATTGACGCTCTTTATCTTGCCTCACAGGAAGGGGTAAAAGTGGACCTAATAATAAGGGGGATATGCGGTTTGATTCCAGGTGTGAGAGGAATGAGTGAAAATATAAAGGTTCGCAGTTTACTGGGTCAATTTTTAGAGCACAGCCGTGTTTTCTACTTCCAAAACGGCAAGCCAGGATGTAAGCTTTATCTTGGTAGTGCGGATTGGATGCCCCGGAATTTTCTACGAAGGGTGGAAGCCGTTTTCCCGATCGAGGATCCTGAAAAAATAGACTCCGTATTAAACGATCTCGATAAGATACTATCCGATAACGAAGGAGCAAGCCTGCTTAAAAAGGATGGAACTTACTCACGAATAAATCCTTCTGCTAAATCCAAAGCTTCATTCTCTTCCCAACAAGCCTTGCTAGAAAAATCTGCGAACTACCAAACGGTGAAGAAAAACAGTAAATCAACTACTCCCCCGAGAAAACCCAAGAATTAGAGCAAAGCAGACAACGAATAGCCCTAAGCCAATAATCGGATCCCTGGACAAGCATAACAAGATACCGACTATACAAAGAATTGGTGCTACCGGTCTGCGCCAGTCAAATTTCATATACGTTACCTTACTCGAAACGGGATTTCGAGGGAAGAAGAAAGTGTTCCACCTGGCGGACGGCCCAAGTTACCAACTGACTTACTTACCTGAATGACCAATCGATCCAAGTCTTGATTTCCGGATGATCTTGAAATAGTGGGCGAGATCAAAGTACCGTTCGAAGAAATCTTAAAAGATAAAAAAGCTTCTCCTTCAATCGCAATACTTGATTCGGATTGTAACCTCCTCCAGACTGCTTCGAGTTTTGATTTAACTGCCCCTAAGTATCGATTTAAGATTGTGGGATCGACTTGGGTTGATTGGGGAGCAGGATTCGAAATCGTAATTTGAGGGAGAGCGAATTTTTTTGGATCAATACGAACTCGAGGTACCTGTTTCACCGGTTTGGAGGAAACCTTGGGGGGAGATTGAACAGGGTGCTTTTTTTGAAATTGGGCAATTGATATAGTCTTGGGTTTTTGGACAACTGGTTTGGGTTTTGGTTTTACAATCGGGCGAGGGGTAGGTTTTGGTTTTACGATTGGCTTGGGCTTTGGTTTTTGGACCACCGGTTTTGGTTTTGGTTTAGGTGGGGTAATCATCCTGGGTTTAACTGGAGTCACTACTGGAGGAACCGGTTTTGGTTCTGGTTTATAAACGGGGGGGGGCGGTGGTACAAATGAGGCAGATGCTAATTCAAAGACATGAACCTCTTCTTTTTCCTCCTCGCAACTGGGTAGAAAGCCCAAAAAGCCTGCCAGTGTAATCAATACCACATGGCCGATAAATGTATTCACGAAGAATCTCGATTCTTTCTTTGTTAATCCTAGCATATTTTATTCACCCGCATTTATAATGTAAGACCTATATTTATCTTAAATGTTCAATCATAATTGAATCAATCATTAACTAAATTCTTAAGAAACTTATATATTGATTCATCGTATAATCTCGCGCCCACTTCAGCGATATTGTTATGTGAAGCTCCTTTAATTTCGAGTAATTCATTGGGATGTGGGAGTGCTCGGTGGATTTTACGGCCCTGTCGAAATGGCACGACCTCATCCATATTTCCATGAATAACGAGAGAAGGGCATTCAATAGACGAAACAAAGTTAATGTTTCGAAATCGGTCCCATGGCAAAACTGGAATTTCTGTAATGGTTCGAAAGGCACTCAAAAATGGAGTTTCAAGGAGTAATCCAGCAACTTCATTTTTCGAGGCAAGAAAGCAAGACGGACCAGTCCCCAGGGATCGACCCCAAAGAATAATATTCTGTGGAGCCACCCCCATCTCGGCAATCAAATGATCGTATAAACACTTGATTGCCCCGTAGCATCCCTCCTCTGTGGGGTTCCCACCACTCAAGCCATAACCTGGATAGTCATAAGAAATGAAATCACATCCAAACCGGGTGAGTTTTTTTAATTGCTCTCTTACCATTCCCAAGTCTTCTCCATTACCGTGACTGTACAGAACAACTAAACCGTTTGCTTTCTGCGCCTTTTCCTGGATACATGCAATTTCAATTTTATTAGGGATAGATATGAAAAAATCGACCTCCTTTTTTGAATAAGTGGCTGGTTGAGGAAAAGGGAAAAGAATCTTCTCCGCATAAAACCATGCGAAAGCGAGAAAGAGCAGATAGAAAAAAGCAAAAAGTAAAATAATTCTGGGCCAAGGTAGATTGATGAATTCGTTAAGCATAATATAAAAGTAATAATAGAAATTGGTTAAGAATTATAGAATCGCAAGAAACTAAAGATTTAAATACTAATACTAGCATGAAAATTTGTTGTATTGGTGCAGGTTATGTAGGTGGGCCGACGATGGCGATGATTGCAAAGAATTGCGTGGACTCTAAGGTTACGGTAGTTGACTTAAATCAAGAGAGAATTGATTCATGGAATTCTGACGATCTCCCGATATACGAACCCGGTCTTTTAGAAGTTGTTAAGGCAGCACGAGGAAGGAATTTATTCTTTTCTACTGAGATTGATCAAACCATACAAGATTCCGATATTATTTTTATCAGCGTCAATACTCCCACTAAGGATTATGGATCCGGCAAAG
>JABGUO010000157.1 GCA_018646565.1 Opitutia bacterium
ATCCCCCTTCGGGGTATCCTTCCATGTCCCGCAGGACCATTTCTCCAACTTATCTGGATCGAAGATCGGCATTAGTCTGTTAATTGCTTTGCACTTAATAATTCTCCCGCAACAGTCCTGTCATCAAAAGGAATCGCAGTATACTGTACTTCCTGAAAAGTTTCATGACCTTTTCCGGCAATTAAAACACAATCTTCATTTCCTGCCGAATCAAGTGCCATACTGATTGCTCGTCTACGGTCATCCACAAAATATACTTTCGAACTTTTAGAAATACCCTTTCTCATATCATTAAAAATATTTCCCTGAGATTCTGTTCTTGGATTATCAGAAGTTGCCCATACCCGATCAGCACCAGCACATGCAACCTTTGTCATTTCTAATCGTTTTCCCTTATCACGGTCTCCCCCGCATCCAAAGACCAAGTGCAATTTTCCATTTGTACACTCCCTAAGCATACTAAGTGCGTTTCGCAATGCGTCTGGTGTATGGGCATAATCAACCACTACCTTATATCCTTGCCCACGATCCACCATTTCCATTCTGCCATCCACTCCGGAAAAACTACTTATTTTATGAATTGCGTTAGTAACTGGCATTCCTAAAGCATGGACAATAGAAAATGCGGCTAGAATATTCATTACATTATACCTTCCCAATAATGGACTTGAAACTACAGTTGATCCAAATGGCCCATCCAATATAAATTCTGAACCTACCGAAGATAAAGATATATTTCTTGCACGAAATGTACTTCTCTCATGTTCTCCAAATGATAAAATATGTACGTAAGGAGGAAGCTCATCCATTAATCGTCTTCCATAAGGACAATCTGCATTAATTACCGCAACTTTGGGCAATCGTCCATTTTCCCCATTAAAAATTTTTCTTTTTTCCCGGAAATAATTTTCCATATTTCCATGATAATCAAGATGATCTCTTGTCAGGTTTAAAAAGACTGCGACTTCCATATCAAGTCCCGCCACTCGATTTTGGTGAATACCATGGGAACTTACCTCCATTACTGCTTCTGAACAACCAGCCGCAAGCATACTTTTTAATAATGGATAGATATCGGAAGCTTCAGGTGTTGTTTTAAAAGAAGGAACATCTCGGTCACCAAGATGGTATTTTACCGTACCAATTAAACCGACAGGTCGGCCTGGTCGTTCCAAAAAATGTCGGGCTAAAGCAGTAACCGTTGTTTTTCCATTGGTTCCAGTTACCCCGATTATATTTAAAGACTTATCCGGAGATCCGTTATGCTTTTTTGCAAATTTTGCTAATGCAAGTCGAGGGTCATTGGTTTGAATTGAGGCTACTCCCAAGGGCAAATCCTCATTTTTTTGATTTGAAATTATTGTCTTAGCACCTCGACTGATGGCTTCTTCTAAATAATTATTACCGTCAGTCCTTTGACCCGGAATCGCAAAAAAAGCAGATCCCGGCGTTACTCGTCGACTATCTGTAATTAAATCTGTTACCACAGTGTTTAACGGTCCATTAGACACCACCATATCATTGTCTGATAAATCTTTCAGCATGCTTGGCTTTGCCAGTCTGTTACGAACATCAACCAATGATTCACTATTTTGTTTTTTGCTTTTCATGATTAAAAATTAATTTCTAATATGCCTGTCGAACATTTCTATTATTTACTGCTACTTTGATATCTTTTTTCTTTGGTTCTATTCCAAGATAACTAATTATTTTTTTGGCAACGTTTTGAAATGCAGGTGCGGCAACTGTTCCACCATACCCCAACATACCTCTTTTCATTTTCGCCTCATCCACTACGACAGTAATTACGATTCTTGGCTTTTCAGCTGGGAAGAATCCTACAAATGAACCCACATGGTGACTTCTCGAATATTTTCCATTAATTAACTTTTGGGTTGTGCCTGTTTTCCCTGCCACATCAAAACCATCCACTCGTGCTTTCCTTGCCGTTCCTTCATTAGAAACGACGCTCACTAACATTTCTGTTAATGATTTTGCCACATCTTGTTGGATCACCCTTCGTACTGGTTTTGAATTAAATGGAGTCACCGTTTTTCCCTGTTCATCAAATACTCGAGAGATAAATTTCGGTTTCATTAAAACTCCGCCATTTGCTATTGTTGACATCGAAGAATGTACCTGCATTGCGGTTGCACTAACAGCATGTCCCATGGGTAGTCGGGTAATTGTTAACCCGTCCCAATTTTTGGGATGATGCAATATTCCATTCCTTTCCCCTCCGATG
>JABGUO010000158.1 GCA_018646565.1 Opitutia bacterium
GGCCACAAGCGAAGAATCCATGGACCTTGTAGGAAAGAGGATCGAAAAGACGATTAGAGAGAAACTCGTAAAAAGTTTTCCGATGCTCGCTATGTTTCTGACCGATGATATGGTTGAAAAAGTAACCAATTTATTCAAGGCCGAACTGCAAGATTTCCTTGCTGAATCGGCACAAGATATTGGAAATAAATTAGAGGAAAGTTTAGATGTAAAAGAATTAGTTCGTGAAAAAGTGGAAGCGTTCTCCTCTGATAAGCTGGAAGAAATTCTATTTTCAATCATGCGAAAAGAATTCCGTTTTATTGAAATGATCGGGGCGGTGCTAGGATTTTTGATTGGATGCGTACAGGTAGGGTTAACCTTAATCGCCACCTAAGTGGACTCGGATAGAATTATTGATTGTTGCATAATATCTCTATAGCTCCTTCTCTAAGGTCGAATAAGATGAACACCGTACTGGCAAACTTGGATTGGGAAAACTGGAAAGAGTTTTGGTTGGATCCATCTATTCGTTTACAATTTGCAGTTCTTGCCGGACTAATCGCTCTCGTCTTTATCCTAACCAGGATTACTAAGCCTCTTTGCGAGTCACTCTCAAATGCGGAAGGTAATAATGAATTTAAGACATTACTCTGGAATAATCTTACCAGAATGGTCGCTCCCCTTTATTTATTGGTTTCCTGTCTATTGGCAGTTGCTTTGGTCGAGAGGTTTTCAATCTCTTCCCAGGAGTTAATTCGTCCCTTTACCAGTGCTGCAGGGGCATGGGCAACTTACCGAATGATATCGGGTTTTATAAAAAGCCGGGCTTGGCTACGGTTGATTGCAGTACTGGCATTTAGTTTGGCGGCACTACACAGCTTTGGACTACTAGAAACAACAATCGATTTGCTCAACTTACTTGCTTTTAATGTGGGTGACCGGCGAATCTCAATACTCGACATCCTCAATGGTGGTTTAATTTTACTTGTGTTACTTTGGATTAGTTCTCTGCTTGGTAGTTCAGGAGAGAAGAAAATCAAAAAACTGCCGCACTTACCTCCCTCGTTACAGGTTCTACTGGCAAAAATCCTACGGGTCATTCTTGTTTTTGTAAGTTTCGCGATTGCACTTTCCACAATTGGACTCGACCTATCGTCCTTCGCCATCCTCGGTGGTGCAATTGGTGTGGGAATTGGTTTTGGCTTGCAGAAAGTGGTTTCTAATTTGGTCAGTGGTTTAATTCTGCTCTTAGATCGTTCCATTAAACCTGGAGATGTAATTGAAATCGAAGGGACTTATGGTTGGATTAATTCATTGCGGGCCCGATACGCATCTGTAATCACCCGAGATGGGAAAGAACACCTAATTCCGAATGAAGATTTAATTACTAATCGAGTAATCAATTGGTCTTTTAGCGATCGTAATGTACGAGTACGGGTACCAATCGGTATTTCTTACAATGCGGACCCACGAAAAGCGATTGCGCTTTGTTTGGAAGCTGCTCACTCCACTAGCAGGACCCTGAAAAGTCCTGAGCCCAAGTGCTTAGTGATTGGTTTTGGAGATAATTCAATTGATTTAGAACTTCGATTTTGGATTGATGATCCTTCGAACGGTGTGGGGAATGTAAGAAGCGAAGTGCTTCTGGCAGTTTGGGACCGTTTTCAGAAAGAAGGAATTGATATTCCTTTTCCACAAAGAGACATTCATGTTTCTGGACTTTCTCCCAAAATTATTTCAGCGATCCAAGAAGACACGAATAACGACTCCCCTTAATTTAAGCATCAGGGCTTGCCAAACCGACTAATTCTCGTTTTCATTGTCCTTTTGTTTATATTTATGTCTTACACAGAATTACCTTTACTTGGCGAGATACTCGCCATGGCACCTCCAAGCGGTCAACCCGGCGAATCTGGCTTAATGAGCTTCCTTCCAATGATTCTCATTTTTGTGGCCTTCTACTTTTTGCTCATTGCACCACAAAGAAAAAAGCAAAAACAACACGACAAAATGATTAAGTCCCTGGAAAAAGGGGTTCGGGTAAAAACAGTCGGTGGTATGTTTGGTACTATTACTGGGGTTAAAGATGATTGTTTTGTTCTTCGTATTGCAGAAAATGTAAAAGTTGAAATATCCAAAGAGGCTGTTTCTGCGAAAATCGATTAATTCTTTTTCTCCGACTTTATCGGATCCTTTTCTTTAACCGAACCCAATCATGAACAAGTCCACCACCTGGAAGCTCATTTTCACCGCCCTCATTGTTGTAATTAGTTTTACCCTTATCCAACCATTCGAAGATCAGGAACTAGGAGGTTACGCACTCAGTCAGGTTAGTTCGGAAGCAAATTCATCAAATCACACTGGACATGAAAACTTTGCTGAGGTTATCGATAACTTACGTAATCAACTCCCCGAAGACCAACCAATTGATTACGGTGCCTTACGATCATACGGAAAACGGAATCGTCTGGACTACGCCGCTTTTTTTAGTCCCCAGGAAGGCGTTCTTGGAACAGTGGGTTCAAGAATTTTTCCATTTTGGATAAAACCCGGAATTCGTTCCTACCATGTGAAGGACCGTGATAAGAGAAACGATCTAGTGCTTCGTACCCTCCTTAAGAATTCACAAGCTGCAATCAAACGAGGTTTGGATCTACGAGGGGGGATTGCATTCACCATGGAGATTACCGATGCCAATGCGAGCGATTCATCCGCCTCCCCGTCTGGTGCAACCCCGATGGATAAAGTAATCGAAATTATGAGCGAACGATTGAATGCATTCGGCGTGGCAGAAACCTTAGTTCGTAAAAAAGGGGATAATGCAATCGAAATCCAAATTCCCGATCGTACCACAAAGCAGGATCCAGGAATTATTGAAGAACTTCAAAAACCCGCCAAACTCGAATTTCGTGTAGTGAATGTTAATGCAGATGCTCCCATTCCTCTCCAGGAAGGTGAAGAGTGGACTGACGATGAAGGCATTCCCTATGTTGCAATGATGAGGAGTGATGCGGTTGCCAATGAGAGACCGATTTGGGTGAAACGTTTATGGTCTGCGGATGGTGACATTATTGAGGAAGCTTATGCAAAACAGGACCAAATGGGTGGCTGGGAAGTGGGCTTGGACTTTACCTCCGACGGTGGTAAGATTTTTGGTGATCTTACAGGAGAAATTGCAAATGCGAATGATCCAACCAGTGGAGCACTTGGCCGACTTGCGATCGTATTGGATGGACAATTAGAAAGTGCTCCCAC
>JABGUO010000159.1 GCA_018646565.1 Opitutia bacterium
CCTTTTAATTTTGAAAGCGACATCGAGTTACACCTCGATGGAAATCAAACACGCCGGGCATTAGTCTACATGAACACCCCGCTGCGTCATGGAGGGAAGACCTTTTACCAGTACCAAATGAATGATTCTGCTAACTATACTGTCTTTCAGGTGATCAGTAACCCCAGTTGGCTTGTTCCTTACATTGCCTGTATATTAGTTTCGATAGGAATGCTTTGGCAATTTAGTTTCCACTTATTTAAATTTCTGAGGAAAAATTCGAAAACTCCTGCGAAAGCGTAATATGTTCAAACTCCATACCATTGTTTTCTCCGTTATCCTTTTCTTAGGTTTGTATATTTCCTTTTTGCCAAACACTTGGACTAAGGCATCAATCTCTGACTTTCTAAGCTCCGGTGATCAAAGCACAATCGAATCCAATGAATCGTTTAATCTGGACTCTTTCTCCAAACTCCCTGTGCTGCGTGGCGGAAGGGTTAAACCACTCGACAGTGTAGCTCGAAATATCCTGCTTGTTCTCCGAAATAAACGAACTGCACTTCGAGTTCTGGAAAAAGAGGAGTCGGAGGAAATAGATAATATAACTCAACAGAAAGAATCGGGAAATTCACTTAGTGAAGAACAGATAAAATTTTTAAAAGAGTACAAAAAATTAAAAAAAGTAAAAATACCACAAGACGGTGTCGAAGTAGTCGCGGTCGAAGTGCAAGCAGTTGATTGGCTTGCTCAGGTTCTATTCGCACCTGAAAAAGCAGATAAGCTAAAAACATTTCTTATCGATCACGACCAAGTCCTGGGTCTGCTTAGTCAAAAGTTAAGCACGAATGGAAAACATTATTCCTACGAAGAACTCAAACCTTTTCTTTCTAACATCGATTCCTCTGCGAGGAAAGCAGGGGAAGTAGAAAGCGAACTTCGGGACAGCTTTCAACAAAACATTATCGAACTTTATGGGTCGCTTCTCATCTATAAAAAATTAAAACATTCTCTTTCGCCGCCCATAACGCCGGATCGTACCGAGGTGTTGAAGCAATTAGGAGTTAATGAATTAGTGTATGATCCTGATCGAGACCGTGCGGTAAGCGATGAATTTATTAGGTTTCGTGAGTTAACTGCTAAGTTGTCCCAAAATCCATCGGTAGTAAAACTAGGAAGTGAAGAGTTCGCCAAGGTGGTATTCTTCGTGGACCGATATAACCAAGCCAATTTATGGACTGAATTTCTTCCCATACCACCCATCATTTCAGAGGGTGATGGAAAATGGTTGAAGGTAACGGAGTCTCTCGTTGGGGCAGAACCTCTCGAATCAAGGGAAAAACAAAATATGGACCCCGGACAATTTGCCCTTATTTTAAGAGAACTCCTTTCTTTGGACAGAGCTTCTCTTAAGGAAAGAATTGAATACATCAAAGAGAATGAAAAGCTCAATCCTTCCGCACTCTTTGCTGTCCAGTATGCTGAAGCCATAAAAGTAAAAGAAGGAGTGGACCCAATTATCCTCCAATACGAGGAGCTTGCATTCGCATATCAAGGTAACCATTTCGAAAAATTCAATAATCTTGTCTCTGAAATGTATCAATTAATTACACTTCGTGCAGGTTCAGCCACATCCACACTATCTTTTGAAAAAACTTTCAACGGGTTTGAACCATTTTACCGAAGTGCAATTGCATACGGTCTGATATTTTTGGTTGCCAGTCTTTCCTGGTTATTTGCAGCACTTCTAGGAGACTCTCTAATTGTTAAATCGCTTCGTAATTCAGCATACTATTTAACCATTATAGTATTCCTCTGTCATACTTTTGGATTAGTAGCGAGAATGTGGATTGAAGGTCGACCCCCGGTTACTAATTTATATTCTTCCGCCCTCTTTATTGGATGGGCTTCCGTTCTGCTTTGCCTGGCTACTGAAAAATATATCCGCCTGGGAATAGCCTCAGCGATGGGTGCCCTGATCGGATTTGGCAGCTTGGTAATTGCCCACAGTCTAAGTCTGGATGCTTCACTCAATCCAACGGGTGACACGATGGAAATGATGCGCGCAGTACTGGATTCGAACTTTTGGTTGGCTACTCATGTGGTCTGCATAAGCATTGGCTACTCGACGACCTACCTAGCCGGATTTCTTGGGATTGCTTACGTTTTTTATCACCTCGGTTGTTTTGTTTTCAAAAAACCGGAAAAAAAGTTGAAAAAAACTCTAGACTCAATGATTTACGGTATTACCTGTTTTTCCCTGCTATTTAGCCTGGTGGGAACTATTCTTGGGGGAATTTGGGCAGATCAGTCATGGGGTAGATTTTGGGGTTGGGATGCCAAGGAAAATGGTGCCTTATTGATTGTAATCTGGAATGCACTCCTTCTCCATGCCCGCTTTTCTGGGATCGCGAAAACCAGAGGACTTGCCTGCATTGCAATTTTTGGAAATGTGGTCACCTCCTGGTCCTGGTTCGGAACCAACATGCTTGGTGTTGGGCTTCACTCCTATGGGTTTATGGATAAGGCTTTCGATTATCTGATGGCCTTCATCATTTCCCAATTGATTATTATAGGATTAGCATACACCACGCCTATATTACGATTTTTCGGTTTCGGAGCCATTAAACCGAATAAACCGAAAGAGGAACTTCCTGATTATAATTCCCTAGACTAGTGCGCGAGGTGTTTTGTCGTGGTTGTCACGCAAAACCTTCAGTATATCCTCGACCGGTCTTCCAAATGTACACGGAAAGGCAATGGGTTCATCTTTGAGTCCCCTTAACTTTTGAGATTTCTTTCTTAGATTCACTACAATAAGGAGGCGGGCCGCGTAGATTTCAGTATCAAAACTTTCAATTTCCTCATGACGATAATGCTGTTTCCTCCACCATCCGCGAAAGGAATAACCCTCCGAATCAATCAACAATCGCGACCATTGAAAAAGTTGATCCAATAGATTGAGCAGTGCTAAAATAAAAAAGACAATCATAGCTACCCAGCTAAAAAGAACTCCAAAATAATTTACCATGGAAAAAAAGAACGCCGTAACACACAAAAATAAAGTGAACGCCGTCTGTCTCCAAAGCACTGGTTTGATTATAATCTTTTGTTGATCTCCCTTGCTTTTAACCTTCATTACTAAGGGAATTGAACGGAGGTACTTAAAAAGGTCGAAGGGTAG